>CAZANL010000357.1:0-5512 GCA_964486115.1 uncultured Planctomycetota bacterium | reverse complement strand
TCGAGCTCCGGATCGTATTGCATGGTGTCCTGAAGCCATGGACTCTGGAGGTAGGCTCCGCGGACAGCAAGGAGCAGTCCCCAACCCACGGCCGCACCGGTGAGACTCATCAGAATCAGCTTCAGCGACGGCAGTGAGCGTCCCGTGAGCCAGCTCAGGATCCCGCTGGCACCCAGAACCCAGACGCCGAACAGACCGTAGAACGGGGACAGAAAGAAGACAGGGACACTCAACCCGCCCACCACGGGCAGGTACCACCATCCCGTGCGCTGCGGATTCAACGCCACCGACAGCCAGACCGCGACGAGAGAGACAGTGTCAAGCGGCCGGGAAAACCGCAGCAGAGAGAATTGCGATGGGCCGTGAACGTATTGCGGAATGACGAGAACCAGCATGCTCACGGCTGCGGCGGCGCGCATCGGCACGCCCCAGAACCGGCACAGGCACCACCATAGTGCGAGCCAGGTGAGGAAGGGCGCACCGATCTTCCATACGGGCAGGAAGTAGATCGCCGGAACACCAGATGCGGCCGCAAGGTGACCGACGAAGGCCACAGCAGGATAGGCGAAGGGCGGGTTTCGCTCGCCCGTCTGCTCGAAGTAGAAAGGATTGCCGTCTGAGATCGGACGGTCAGCGAAGGAGTCGGCAATCACCCAGAAGGCATACTCGTCGGCCTGGGTGATGGTGTAGCGCCAGGAGCCTGAGTGCGTTGCCTCGCGGCCGTGCAGCAGGACGAATCCTGCCGCAAACAGCACCAGACCTGCCAGGGCCCATCGCCAGACGGCCTGGTTTCGTCGCAGTAGAGCGAGGGCTTCCGTCACCTGGTCATGTCCCGCCCGTCGGTATTCCCATCAGTAGGAGCGATCTGAGCAACTCGATCACTGTCAGTCTCCCTTCCGCGTGCGTGCAGAGAAAAGCCGCGGTGGAGAACCCGGTCAAGCTGGATCCTGAGCTTTCCCTGTGACGATGGTTCACTGTGACGCCACGGTCCCAACCTGTCGTGTGCCCGCCCCTCTCACCTGCCGATTCCAGCAGTACGCAGCAGGATCACTGAGATCAGATAGTCTCCCCGGACCCCATGCAACGATGGTACAGGAGTTGCAGCGGCCGGCCGTGAAGCTTGGTTGAGGGAAGGTTGGAAGGAGCGTCATGATGCGGAATCCCATCTGCGTGTCGGTGTTTTCGGGTGTCATCGTTGGAGCTTTCTGTCTACCTGTTGAGGCAGACGGAGAAGTGCTTTCGGACGACCTCAGACGTGGCCGGGAAGTGTACCTGGAGCACTGCGCTGGCTGCCATGGTGTGGGAGGCGACGGCAAGGGCGCCGATCGCATCCTCGACAGCATACGACCGCCAAATTTCACCACGGGAGATGTGCGTTACAAGAGCACACCAGCTGCTGCCCCACCGACCGATCTGGATCTGTCCGTGACCATCGCCAGGGGCGTACCCCGTTCTTCGATGCCGCACCACAACTTCCTGGGTGAGGCCGAGCGTCGAGCCGTGGTGAGATACGTGAGTGGGTTCTTCCCGGAGTGGAGTGAAAACGAGACCGCTGAACCTGTCGAGCTCCCCCCGAAGCCGAAGTACTTCACATCGGCCTCGGTGACCCGGGGCAGGCAGGTCTACGATCTGCTGGGTTGTGCGGACTGTCATGGTCCGGACGGGACCGGCTCCGGGTCTGCAGCAGGTGAGCTGCCACCCAACTCGCGCGGAATTCGCCAGTCCCCGATCGACCTGAACAGGACGGCGCTGAAGGCGGGCGGGAGAATGGGGGATATCTTCCGCACCCTTGTCATCGGCCTCAACGGCACTGCCATGGAGCCCTATGCCAGTCAGCTGCTGCAGCCCGACGGCAAGCTCCTGCAGGAGTATGACGGCTGGTATCTGGTCTACTACCTGCGCGGTCTCAAGCAGTCCGGGATGTAGCGTGGGCAGGCCTGCAGCAGCCGTACCATGTGGCTCGCCCGAAGACTCGTCAGGCAGTCCCCAACAGATCTGCTACGTCCCGATTCCCTTCCAGTTCGGCGTACACCGCAGGTCGCGCCCATTCCCTGTCCGCGGGCGCCGCAGGATCGGCCCCCTTGTCCAACAGCAGGCGCACCATCTCCGCGTGGCCCTTGCGGGCGGCGTACCCGAGTGCCGTCGTGCTCTCCCGGACATCGACGGCGTTCACATCCGCGCCATTGTCGATCCAGCGCTCCGCCGCGGCAGTATCACCGTTCTCCGCGGCGTAGTGCAGTGCCGTGCGCCCGTACCAGTCGCGATTGTCCGGATGGACTCCGTGGTGAATCAGCCGATCGATGAAGTCTGGATTCGACGACTGGCAGTGACGGCTGGTCAGCTCATGCAGTCGCTCCGTGCCGACTTTCGCCACGTATAGATCCAGGATGTCTACATCTCCCGCGTGGCAGACACAGTGCACGAAAGACCCCCAACCCCCTTCGGAACGGTATTCGTCGCCGTCGTAGATCACTGGGTGGTCCACGCTCAGAGATGTCTTCATCTGCCCCTGTGCCCAGCCCGGCTCACGACTGCCTGAGGCGTCCAGGGCCCATGGCTGAAACTCCAGAGCACCCGCCGCTGACAGGGCGCGCTTCACGGTCGGCTTCCCCCACGAGATCGCCGGACCGGACGAGTCCATCGTCGCGTCGGGATGGGCGCCCTTCGCCAGCAACAGATCCAGGATGGCGCGGCGGTCCAGAACGGCCGCTGTGTACAGCGCTGCTCCATGAGGAGCTCCGCGCTCAGGGGCATTCGGATCGGCCCCGTGGTCGAGCAGCAGCTGCACGATGTGGATGTGATCGCCACGTACCGCATGCATCAGCGGGGATGCCTCTTCGGAGTCGAGCCGCCTCGCCGCGCCCGGGTCTTGCTGCAACAGTGCCTTTGCCTTCTCCAGGTGGCCGACGCGAGCCGCCGCTCCCAGCGTCCAGCTGGCTCCATGTGACACCAGGTACGACGTCACCTCCGCCTCTTTCAGCGACAGATCCAGAGGTGTCGCACCACGTGCGTTCCTGACGTCGATGTCAGCTCCTGCCTCTACCAGGTGCTCGACGATGTCGAAGGCGTTCATCCTGACCGCGTGATGCAATGGCCCGTTGCCAGCGATGTCCGAGGCGTGCAGCAGTTCGCGGTTCCGCAGAGCTCGCGTCACCAGGCTGAAGTCGCGTGCCTGTATGTGACCTGCCAGGTTGCCGAAGGCCGGCGAGAATCGCGGCGCCCGCTCGAGTTGATAGTCTATCAGCAGCCGATCCATCTGCTCGTAGCCCCTGTGCAGCACTTCGCGGCGACCGATGGCGTAGTGGTCGACGTAGACGCAGGACCACAACCCGTGACCTGCGTCGGCCTCCAGCAGGTGCCCGACGACACCGATGTGGTTTTCGCGGATGGCGTAGTCCACCGGCTTGTTGTACCACACCTGCGCATGGGTGAGATCAGGCTCTCCGGCAATCAGCGACTGCACCTGCGCCTCGTCACCGTCGGCACAGGCGCGGAATAGAGACCACGCCTGGTCGCCGTCCACGGCAACACTCTCGCGCAGCCACGGCCGCCCAGCCATGTGGAAGGGCACCTTCATGCGGCCTGAGGGGAATGCCGGACCACCCTCTCCGGATGGCGATCCCAGCTTTTCGACCAGCTTCGGCCAGCTTTCCAGGCCGTAGGCCCGGGCGATCACCAGTTGCGCATCACTCAGCGCAAAGGCCGCGGAATCGGCGTCGTGATAGTGGGTATTCACCTCAGCGACAACGGCATCGTCGCCGGCCTGGAATCCCTTCAGCAGATCCTTGGCCTGGCGTTTGAGTTGCTTGAGGTCGGTGCGGGTACGGAGGGAGCGCGTAGCTGCGCTCCGCACGGGGCGCGACCCTTGCGGGCCCGCGCCAGAGGCGGGGGTTCTCATGATGACTCCCTGGCCGTGGTCGGCCGTCACTACCCGCTGTCCGCTCGCGACGGGCGATGGAAGATCATCACGATCTATGTCGTCGTGCCGTGCTGCCTACGACCTCGGTGGACGCGGTCCTTCCCGCGGACTCGGTAGCGTCCGAGAGCGCCTGCTCGAAGCATCGGAAGATCGCAGGACAGGCGCAAGAGCTTTCAGCCACTCCGGCATCAGGGCTGCTGCCGCAGCTCGAAGCCGTTTCCTTCACAGTCCTGGAACATGGCCACCCTCACAGGCACGTTCTTGTTTGGCTCGCGTAACTCGTTCAGCTTCCCGCCGAGTTTCTCGATGATCGCCTGCATTTCCTCAAGGTCATCCACTTCGAGGTTCAGACCGGCGTGCGGCAGGGGGGCCTCGGATTCCCTCAGTCCAGAGGGATGGCGTCCTTATTCGCTGCCAGCCATTCTCGGAAGGTCTGCAGTTGCGGATTCAGACGTCGTGCCACCGACAGGTCGCGGGCGGCGCAGAACTCGGCGTTGAAGTCGCGCTTGAACTGGAACATGTTGCCTAGGTCTTCGGCTCCCGGGAAGCCGAGACCGCGATAGGTCGCCGGCTCCATGGCGACGTAGGCCACCTCTTTGCCCAGTACCTCGCCATAGCCGGCGGCCATCTCGTCCCCCGTCAGATGCTCGCCAGCGATACCCACGGTCTGGCCGACGTGCTGGGTGCCTTCCCGCAGAATGCCATAGGCACAGCGACCGATGTCCTCGGCGGCGATGCCGGGCAGACTGGCCTCACCCATCGGCATGGCGATCGCCAGCGCCCCGTTGGGGCCAGGCTTGGGACCCATGCCGAAGCCGATGGCGTTGTCCCAGTAGTAGGATGTCAGCAGGAACGTCGTCGGCACACCAGCTTCGGTGAAGAAGGCGTCGGCCTCGCCCTTGGCGTCGAAGTGCGGAACCTTGTAGCTCTCCATCAGCGTCGGCAGACGGTCGTCCTCGAGAGGAACCCACTTGCGTGTGTCCTCGAGGGTTGACCAGATGACGTGCTGCAGGCCAGCGTCGCGCGCCGCCTCGGCCATGGCCCGGGCCTGTTCCTTTTCGGTATCCGGTGAGAAGTGCTCCCAGAAGAACGTGACGCAGTAGGCACCGTAGACGCCGTCGAAGGCCGCCTTCAGACTGGCGTCGTCGCCAGCATCACCGGCCACGACCTCGGCGCCCAGTTCGGCAAGGGCTTTGGCCTTGTCCGAGTCCGGATTGCGCGTGATGGCCCTCGCCTTGAAACCCCCGGACGGGTCGGCGCAGATGGCGCGCACCAACCCCCCGCCCTGTGCGCCTGTGGCACCAAGGACGGCAATGATCTTGTCAGCCATGCTCTCCTGCCTGGTTGGGATATCTGTGATCGGAGTCTAGAGAGGAAGATACAGACCGTATCCACGGCGCAACCCCATGCCCTCCGGATTGGCGGCAAGTGGCAACGCTCGGCTTGACCAGGACGCACCATTGTGCGCCCTTGTTTGGTCTCAGAGTAGATTCGACTACCATGTATCCGCTACCTCGAACCCTGCCAATTACTGCATGCTAGACACCCGCGCCGATGTTGCTGCGGCTGCTGGGACGCCTCGAGTTTTCATCG
>CAZANL010000356.1:2218-5522 GCA_964486115.1 uncultured Planctomycetota bacterium | reverse complement strand
CCAGCTCGAATTTGCCGGGCTTCTGCTTGTGGGCGCCGGTGAAGGCACCTTTCTCGTGACCGAACAGCTCGCTGGACAGAAGTGACTCACTCAGCTCCGCGCAGTTGACTGCGATGAACGGCTTGTCTCGCCGTGGACTCGCCTCGTGAATCGCCTTGGCCACCAATTCCTTGCCCGTGCCGGTCTCACCCCGAATCAGCACGGTGGCATCTGTCGGCGCCACCTTGGCGATCGCGTCGAAGATCTTGCCGATCGATTCGCTCTCGCCGATGATCTGCAAATTGGAGCGTAGAGCCGCCCGGAGGTTTCGGTTCTCGACCCGCGTCGCGGTGAAGATCTGAGCATTCTCTATCGCCGTCGAAGCCACCGCTGCGATGGTCGTCAGCAGCCGCAGATCTTCGTCTTCGAACAGACGCGTGTGGTCAACTGTGTCGATGTATAGCACGCCAAGTTTTCGGTCGGGTCGCTGGAGCGGGGTGGCCAGCAACGAACCGATCTGCGAGATTTCGATCGAGTCACTACCCTCGAAGCGGCTGTCCGACTGCACGTCGTTGGAGAGCAACGCCTTTGACTGGTTGTGGCACAACTCCAAGATGCGGCGAGAGATGGTGATCTCGTCCCTCGTACTGCGTCGAGCCACGCTCTTGGCCGCCACCGGCTTTAGCTTGCCTTCGGCATCGACCTGTAGAATCACACAGCGCTGCGCTTGCAGCTGCTCCAGGACGACTTCGGCAATGGCGTTGCGCAGTTCGGTCAGCTCGAGCAGTGAGTTGATCGCCATGCCAACCTGATGCACGGCGGCCAGCCTTCGATGGGTCGCCGAGCTATCCCCGACCTTGGCATCCAGCTTGATCAGCTGCTCGTATTCCGCCGTGACGATCGACTCACCAGTGAGCAGCTCATCGGAGACCACCACCTCCAGGTTGTCTCCGACAACCTGTGTGATCGGCGGTGAGCAGGAGTCGGTGGAGCGATAAACCAGAACGATCACCGGTCCGACGCCGATCTCGTCACCATCGTGCAGCAGTTGGTTGTCCACCTCCTGGCTGTTGAGAAACAACCCATTGCGGGCCCCCAGGTTGACCAGATGGTGACCGTCCGCTTCACGCACGACCTTGGCGTGATGACGGGACACATTCATCCCGGATATCTGGATGGTATTCGAGGAGGACCGGCCGATCGTCGCTTCCTCGGTAAAATCGAAGGTCTCACCCTTCGCTTTGCCACTCAAAACAAGAAGTCTAGCCATCTGTTCTGAATCGTAACACCGGACCTGATTAAGGACAAGGGAGGTTAGGACCAGGGGACTTTTGAAACGCCTCCCATACGGCGCGGTGGAGCGCGCAACTCCTCCGGAAGGAAGAAATCCTCAGCGTACTGCATCCAGACCGAGAGTGGTGAATACCGCTCGGGATCGGCCAACACGTGGTGCCAGAGAAACTCTCGGGGCACCACCCGTTGCTCGCAAAAACGGCCGATCTCGGCCAGCATCGGACCAAGGAACAGCCTCTTCTGCTTCAAGTCGCCGCGCATCATCCGCAGCATCAGCGCTGCCGGGATCGCAGTCAGTGACAGCCAGTTGAAATAACGCCAGAGGACCGCCGACAGCAGTATCCCGGCCAGGGGGATCATCGTCCGCCCAGGGTCCGGTAGAGCAGCCAGTTCCGTGTTCATCCGCTCCAGCAGGGCCTCCATCTCCGACACCCCTTCTGCGGGAGGTGCGGCCGGTGCTTCGGCAAGCGTATGACCCAGCAGCTCCGAGGCCAGGCGGTTCAATCCGTAGAGATCGGCTTCCCTGCCGGTCGTCCCATCCTGCGGCAGATAACCAGCCAATCGATGAGGGACTGGATCGCCGGGCTGCCTCGCGTTGATCAAGGTCGGCTGACCCTCGGCGTCGACGAGAATATTGGCCGGTGCCAGCAATCCATGGCTGTCACCAGCAGCGTGCAACAGGTCCAACTGGACCCGTAGCTGGCTGATTAGTTGCTCCGCCAGGTCCCGTGGCATTCCACCCGTCGAGTCTAGCCGATGCTCGAGCGTTTCGGACACGATTGGAACCTACGTGACACAACTGATATTGTAAAGCCATGGCCTACATTCAGAAGATCGACGTCGAGCAGGCGGAGGGAGCCCTCAAACGGATCTACGATGCCGGGATCAAGCGAGCAGGCAAGGTGTACGAAATCCTCAAGATCATGAGCCTCAATCCCAAGGCTCTCAACACGTCGATGCGCCTGTACAGCACGTTGATGCAAGACGAGGGGCCGCTCCCGCCCGCCACCCGCGAGATGATCGCCGTGGTCGTGTCGCGTGAGAACCGCTGCCACTACTGAACGCTGGCCCACACGGATGACCTCCGGGCCGAGGTCGATGACGACACGCTGGTGCAACAGGTGGCTACGGACTACCGCCAAGCAGTCCTGGACGACAAGACGCGTTCACTGCTCGACTACGCAGTGGCCTTGACCCGACGAGAAGGACTGGGTCAGCCGATGATCGATGGCCTGCGGGCCACTGGCTGGTCCGACGCTGAAATCCACGATGCCACGCAGATTGCGAGCTATTTCAACTACATCAATCGAATCGCGGACGGGCTGGGTTGTGACCTCGAACCGGACATGGCACCGCGCGGATGATGCCCGCACCGCTGACAACATGAAGGCCGCTCAACCACGTCACTCATTCCGTCAGCGCAGGCTCAGCTACTTTTTCGTTTCGAGCACGAAATGATGAGTCAGATTTGCGCCATCGGTGCGGACCGAGGCCGGCTCCCAGATCTTCGTCGCGGTCTTGAAACCATCCTTCTCGGCGCGCAATTCGAAAGTCGTCCCCGGATCTGACCAGAAGGGCGGGAGGGTGACCCGCCTGTCCAGCGGAGTCTGTCCCACGTGAATCCACCCCGTGCGGGCCTGACCTGGCTTGTTCGGGGCGGTCTCGGTCCCGATCCGATAATAGAGGGAGGCTCCGCCCGGCACAGTCGTTACGCGCAGGTCGACATGTTCGGCACACCCGCTCAGCAACGGTATGAGCGCGAGGCCGAGCAGCAGGACGAGTCGGGGTCGTATCACTTGAGCTTCTCCTTGAGCGCCTCGTCGCGCATCGAATCGAGCTGGGCGTCCACCTCCAATCCGCGACGAAGGTCGATTTCCTGGCCCGCGAATGCCTTGTGTACTGGCCTGTAACCCGGTTTTGAAACGCGGAGGACCAGTTTCGTCTTTTTTTCCAGCAGCAGTCGCGGAACCTCCGCATCTCGCCTGAGCGGGGTGCGGCCAATGTAAACCCACGGGTCATGCACGGGGGTCAG
>CAZANL010000356.1:0-2208 GCA_964486115.1 uncultured Planctomycetota bacterium | reverse complement strand
TCAGCGCGTCGTTGGGCTGGCGCACCAGCCGGTACTCTACGGACGCACCCCTGGGTTCGCTGACCACGACACAAGGCAGGGTAAAGCTCTCCGGTGCGGAATTGCAGGCGCCGAACAGAGCGGCAGACAGCAGCACTAATAGTCCCTTGGCATTCATGGGGCGGGATTCTAGTGCGCAAACTCGGGAATTCGCAAGCGAATTCCTGCGCCTTGGGTCTGGCGCCCGACACCAATTCCGGAGGATCCCGCATGGAGTTCGACTGCGTTCATGTAGGCCCTGAAGCACACGCCATGGACTGTCATGGTACACCAAGGCCAGCAGTCGCCGCCGCGCTGCTGTGACACGTCGCAACAGGTCTGCGCGCTGCCGACTTCCTGGGCAACTGTGATAAGATACGACACTTCCGCCAAGGGAAAACGACATGACTATCTGCCGCGCGCTGTTCCTCTCCTCGCTGACGATCTTCTGCCTTAGCTGCAGCACCAACAAGCCCAAGCCGCTGACCTATTTCCAACCGGGCAACGCCGGGATACCTCAAGGTCTTGGCACACCGCGACCCTACCGGCTCGAGGTCTCGATAGGTTTCGAGAAAAAACCCCTCTACAGTCAGTGGATCGCGATGGATCTGACCTTCAACGCCTGGCGTGAGGAGGCCGGCCACCGCTTCGTGTTGGAAAAGCAGAACCGTCCCTCCTACACCTTGTTCACCTACTTCAAGGGCATCTTCAACAAAACGTTCAACGCCGATGTCAAGACGCTGGTGGAGATCACCGAAGACGGGGTAGATCCGCGGAAGGGACAAGACATGGCCCGCGCCGAGACGCGGGGCCGGGAGGCCCTGGACATCTGGCGCAAGAGTCGACCACAGCTGGCCGCACGATACAACTGGGTCGAGGACCCGAAGATCATCTACTACTCGCCCGAACGATTCCGCGGGCGGTTCGGATTCTATCGATCCCACCGCGGCACACTGGTCTTGGAGGCGGGTGGTCAGATACGTAGCGGTACCGTGGTCAACAATGTCTCGGAGATCTACCGCTGGCACGAGAAGGACAAGCCCGACCCCATCGGACCAGCTAACTTTTTCAGAGCGTTGTCGGTCATGTTGTCGGCCTACGACACCAGCCCGTTTCCCGACGAAGATCCTGGAATCGCACTCGAAGATGCGCAGGTGGGAGACAGCTGGAAAACTAACAATCAGCACAGTATCCAGGCGATGATCGGCGCGGTGCTCCAGATCAACGCCAACCTCGAGCAGTTCCTGGCCAACAACCAGCAAAGCCCGTTCTCGATGACCTACCGGCTGACTCAACGAGACGGAGAAGTCGACCAGATCGAGAGCGAAGTGACCGATTTCGGCAAGTCCGCGGACCTGGGGGAGGGATACCAGCTGCTGCGATACAGGCGTACTGTGGTCTACGACCGAGGAGAGCAGATCATCCTGCAGGACACGGCGCACCTCGAGGCGGCACATTCCAACGGTGACAAGATCAGCATGCGTATTCAGTTGAAGGCGGGGGACCAGTGAGTGAGCGTTACGAGGGACTGCAGGGTGAGATCCGAGAACTGGGACTGCCCGCATTGGCGATCGTCGCCAATGTCTATGCAGATCGGGACTACGAAGTGGAGCACGTCCATGAGGAGTTCACCTGTGTCTGCCCCAAGACTGGTCAGCCGGACTTCGCACGGATCACGCTGCGCTTCGTGCCCGACCAGCATCTGGTCGAGTTGAAGTCGCTCAAGTTCTACCTGAACGCGTTCCGGGCGATCGGCATCTTTCACGAAAACGTGGTGAACAAGGTCCTCGACGATTTCGTGTCTGCGGCTCGACCTCGGTCGGCAGAAGTGGTCGGCGACTTCAGCATTCGCGGCGGAATTCACTCGGTGGTCAGAGCCCGCTGGCCCCAGTGAAAAGCCTGCTTCTTCCAGGTCACCCGACACGCTTCGGTCGGGCCGCCTCAGCGCATGCAGTCTCGGTCCCGGCCCCACGGGGCAGCGGATTGTGGACGAAGCGAGCTAAGTTCGTCGACCTGTCGGCTGGCTGCTGATAGTATCTGCGCCTGATGAAGCTGTTCGGAATCGTCTTGGTGCTGCTGGCGTTCGCCGTCGATGGGGCCCAGGGGGCTGGCATGCGGACTCACGTCGAAATGGTCGATCGTGCCCTGCAACGCCACCTGAGCCAGGCAGAACAGATGCTGCCTGGACTG
>CAZANL010000355.1:0-5528 GCA_964486115.1 uncultured Planctomycetota bacterium | reverse complement strand
CCTGCTGTCTTGCGCGGCAGGCGCGTCAGTCCGCTGCCGAGCAGAGCGATCAGTGGCAGGCAGGCCAGGTAGCAGTAGCGATCGGCCACCTTTTGATAGCCGACCTGGGTCAGCCCCAGCACCGGCAGGAGCAACAGCGCATAGCATGCGAACGCCAGCGGGACGGCCGGCGCGCGGCGGATCAAACCGAGGAGCGCAAGGACGGCACCGATGACGACTCCCGCGCAGAGGTAGTCGGCCGCGCCGGGTCCGGCGAGATCCAGGCGGTACATCGGCGAGAGCCCGGTCGGTATCAGGCTCTTCCAGCAATAAAAGCACAGCCCGTAGGCCGCGGTCAGCAGGCGGTGACCCACCGACAGCACGTGGGTCTCGAGCATCGCGCCCGACATGCCGGCCGCGGCGATGGCGGCCAGCGGCAGCGCGAGCGCCAGATAGGGGATCTTCTCGATCAGCGCCGCGCGCAGCGAGGTCCGTTTCAACCAGCCGAGGTCGAGCAGCAGCAGCAAGGCGGGGAAGGTGATGCCGGTCGCCTTGGCCGCCAGTGAGAGCGCATAGCAGGCCAGCGATGTGGCCAGCCAGAGGATACGCCGGGATTGCGAGCTGTGTCTTTTGAGGTAACAGAGCAGGGAAAGCAGCAGGAAGAAAGCGCAGAGCAGATCCTTGCGGGCCGCGACCCAGGCCACGGCTTCGACGCGCAGCGGGTGGATGCTGAACAGCAGTGCGCAGGCTGCTGCGAGAAGCTCCTCGTTCCTGCCGAGCAGCGAGCGCAGCAGCACGAAGACGAGCAGGCTGTTGGCCACGTGCAGCAGCAGGCTGGTCAGGTGGTACCCCAGCGGGTCGAGTCCCCAGATGGCATGGTCGAGCGCGTAGCTCAACCAGGTCAGCGGTCGGAAGTGACCCAGGGTGCGAGTCGTCAACATCCAGCGAATGTTGTCTCGTGTGATCGCCTGGGTGTGCGGCTCGGTGACTTCGGCCAGGTCGTCCCAGGTGAGGAACTGTCCCGACAGCGCCGGGAGGAAGCAGGCCGCCGTGCAGAGTCCGACGACCAGCAGGCAGGCCGCGGTTCTCAACCGGCCTTGACGCAGTTGCGGCCGTCGGCCTTGGCCCGGTACAGCGCCGCGTCGGCCAGCTCGAACAGGCGCTCGGCCCCGCAGAAATCCTCGGTCACGGTGGCCACGCCGAGCGACGCGCTGATTTGTAGGTCAGGAAATCGCTGGCAGATGCGGTACCGTGTTTCGTGGATCGAGGCCCGCAACCGTTCGGCGACGATCAGGCCGGTCTGGGCGTCAGCCTCCGGCAGGATGAGGGCGAACTCCTCACCGCCATGGCGGGCTGCGACGTCCCCTTTCTCGTGGCGGATGGCGTTCTGTAGCAGCTCGGCGATCTCTTGCAGAAGATAGTCGCCCTCGAGGTGACCATGTGTGTCGTTGAACTGCTTGAAGTGATCCAGGTCGACCAGGACCAGGGTCAGCGGACGACTGAATCGTTCTGCTCGGGCCAACTCGTCATGTAGGCGGCGGGTGAAGAAGCGGTAGTTGTACAGCCCGGTCAGGCCGTCAGTTTGGGAGTCGGCCTCGGTTTGCTCGTAGGTCCTCGTGTGTTCGATGCCGACCGCCACCTGGTTGGCGATCGCGCGGTAGAAGTCGAGGTCGCCTTCCAGGTCGGGGACCGCGTTCGGTCTGCCGACGATCAGCAGTCCCACCGGGTGTGCCTCGGAGACCATCGGCACCAGCAGGCTCTTGTCGATCGTCACCTCGCCGAAGATGAGCGTCACCTCTCTCGTCTCGCTCAGCCAGCTGGATCGCCGCTGGCGCGTGGATTCAGGCAGGAGCCCGTCGGAGATCTTCTGCGGTGCGCCCGGAGGATCGGAGAGCAGCAGCGACAGCTGGGTCTCCTCCTCGAGCAGGTAGATGCGAATCAGGTCGAGTGGCAAGTCTTGCCGGAGGATCTTGCCCAGCCGCTCCAGCAGTTGTTGCTGGTGCAACGTGGATGCCACGGCATTGGATATTCGGCGCAAGGTCTGGATCTCGACGATCCGGCGATCCAGTCGGTGATGGAGTCTCTCCAGCTGGGTCTCCTTGAGCCTCAGCCGTTCGGCGAAAAAACCGCTGGAGAGCCAGACCAGCCCGATCACCCCGGAGAAGCCGACCCACAGGCACAAGGCGGTCGGCAGATCGGCTGGTGGCGTACTACCCAGCGGGATGGGCGGCAAGATGTGCCCGATCAGGGCGCCGCCGAGCAGGCCGTAGCACACGATCCCCAGAAAGGTCATCGTCCCCGCCATCCGTCCGGTGCCATAGACGGCGGTCGCCACGACGTGCAGCAGGTAGATCAGCACGAACGGGCTGGCCATTCCGCCGCTGTAGTAGGCCAACACGGTGATCCCGGCCATGTCGCAGAGCACCACGATGTATGTCAGCATCTCGCGCCACCAGCCAATGCGAAACAGCAGGTAGGCCAGTGAGTTGATCAGCATGCCCGCTAGACCCACCAGCAGGGGCGCGAGGTGCAGGGGGATCAGGTCCATCCAGACCAGCAAGGTGTAGTACAGCAGCATGAAGCTGATCACCGCGATGCGGTAGCGGGTGGACCAGATCAGCTTGGCCCGGCGCTCGCGGTAGTCCACCTGCCTGAGCAGGCGTACCATCGCGGTTTGAGGGCGCGTGTCGTCGGACTCGCTCGACATCCTGTCCTTAACGGGGTTTCTCGATCGCTGCCAGATAGCGCTTCAGCGTGCCATGACGCTCTCTGAGCGCGGCATCCGCGGTGAAGGACTCCTCGGCCAAGTTCATCATACCGCCGCTGACGAGGGTGCGAAAGCGGTCATCCCGGTAGTCCGGTAGTCCGGTCTTGAGGTATGCGCGCTGGTACAATCGGGCGGCTTCGCGGTGGCGGCCCTGCGTTCGCTGGGCCGCCGCCTGCCGGGCCAGGAGGATGCCCAGGTTTTCCAGGGCCAGCTTGCCGTTCTGGCTTGCCGGGTTCCGGCCCAGCTCCTCGAATATGATCGTCGCTTCGCGGTCGTATTGCGCATGATGCAGTGCGACGCCGTAGTCCAGCCAGGCCTTTGGCCGGGAGGCGAAGCGGTGTCGCTGCCAGGGCCACACCCGCGAGAGCAGGTCGGGATCAATTCGCCGTAGCTCTCGCAGATGACCAATCGCCTGTTCGAGGTAGCCGCCCTCGGCGTACACCCCGGCGAGGTAGCCCAGCCACTCGGGGTGCTTCTGGCGGTCGTAGATCATGATCGTGTAGCCCACCTGGTCGATCGGTTCGTGCTGCAGGAGCCAGTGATAGGCGCCTTCTTCGAACAGCTGAAGGTAGGTCGTGCCGATGGCAATGTAGCGCGGAAAAGGCGTCCGTGCGCTCTCGCTCACAGATAGGCTCTCGTTCCAGTAACCGGGCAGATAGCGGAAGGCGATCTTGTAGTAGTGCGGATCGGCGTTGCCGAAGTAGCACAGGTAGACATCGCCGTACTGTTTCTCTTTCAGCCGGTCGGCGAGGTGGCCGAGGTCCTGTCCCGCGTCGAGGTTCCCATCAGCCAGCAGGCGGTAGCCTTGGCTGGGGCCACCGGCCAGGGGGCTGATGTAGGCCAGGTAATGAGGGTGGATACGAGACATCTCCATCGTGCCGGACAGCAGTGCCAGACCCAGTGCCAGGGTGACCAGCGGTCGGCCGTCGGACAGCTTGATCAGCCGGCCGGCGAGGATCCACAACAGCGGCAGGATGAACATGATATGCCGCAGGCCGTAGTTGACCCGACTGACGATCGCGATGATGAGCATGGCCAGAGCAGGTAGCAAGGCGATCCACTCTTCGCGGTGTGGACGCAGCCAGCAGAGGCTGATCAGGGCGGCGAGCATCGTCAGCAGGTGCAGCGGTGGAATCTTCAGCGCCATCAGCAGGGGAAAGTAGTGAAACCAGCCCTTCACCGAGATCTCTCCGTTGAGGATGTAGGCCTGGTGGTTGTCCGAGCCGAAGTCCTGGGTCAGCAGCTCGAAGCCCTGCGGATAGTAGAGGATCGACCGGCCGAACCCGTATAGCGCGAACAGCACCGTGACAGCGATGAGCAGTTGACAGGCACAGCGCTTTAACGCTCGCCGCCGAGCAGTCGGCTGCTCGGTGGTTGGAGGGTTGAGCCAGAGGGTGAGCAGCGGCATCAGCCCGGCGATCAGCAGCGCCTGGTGGCGCGTGCCGAGCGTCAGTCCGAGCGAGATCCCGGTTGCGATGGTCAGCCAGGCAGAGGGTCTGCGATTGGATCGAAAAAACAGATAGAGCGTCAGCGCGGAGAACGCGGCCAGCCCCAGATCGGTCGAGACGATCCGCCCGTGAGCTGCCACCGTGGGTGAAAGCAAATACAGGCCGAAGCAGAAGAAGCCGGCGGCTCGACCGTACAGCTCGGCTGACCAGCAGTAGATCACGACGCCGAGCATCGCCCAGAGCAGCAGCATCGGCAGGCGGGCGGCGATGAGGATCCGCTGCGGGTCCACGTGATTTCGATAGAGGAACTTCCGGGCTTGCGGCCAGGCCGTGCGCACCTGTCCCGGAGACGGGTCTGGAAACAGCGGCGGGTTTAGCGTCAGCACTCCGAGGCCGGCCAGCGCCTTGACGAGCGGGGGGTGCGGGTTGATCGACAGGTCGCCCTTCTTCCATGTGCGATACCCCGAATAGAGGTACTCGGTCTCGTCGTAGGTCACCGAGTCACGGGAGAGGCTGCGGTACAGGAGCGTGCCCTGGCCGCAGAGCAGCAACAGGATGATCAGGCCGCGGGCGAGCTGCATGGATCGGCCGGTGGCCAGGTGGTGCGGCGAGTCGGCGCCTTCAGTCACTCCGGCTCTCGGGGTGCCCGTCTTCTGCGTGTAGGGGCGATTGTCGGAGAGCGATCGTGTAGAACGCCGCCCTTATCGAGAGGGCGAGGCGGTGCAGGTCCGAGCGGGTCCGCGAGCTCCTGAGCAGGGTGAGGGTGTGCTGGGCTGGGGCCGCGAGGTGGGGCATGACAAGAATCCTACCTGTCTGGTGATTGGCTGTCAAAGCTGGTCGTTGCCGGGGGTGCGACCTTGTCCTACCATTTGAATGTGAAGCGTAAGCTGCTGCTGGTTTTCGGTGTCGTTCTCGGCCTGCTGATCATCGCCGGGGTCGTGGTGTATGTTTCGGTGAGGTCATGGACCTTCGCCGCGCCTTCGCCGATCGAGGGCCGGAGCCTGGCGGGCAGCGACACGCGTTTCATTCTGCTCTACACCGCCGAGAAGAAGGACACGGAAGCCGTCGAGCTGGCGCGCTTTCTGGCCCAGCTGGCTGACGACAATGACAAGGTTCAGCAGGAGTTGAAGGACCTGATCAACCGTCTGGGGTTCGATGATATCGAGGACTTTGTCGAGCAGATGTTGCCCATTCATGCCGGCGTGCTGGTCGATCGAGATCAGTCCTCCCTGGCGTTTGTCAGCTTCTCCAAGTTCGCCAATCTGATCACAGCTGGGCTGGATCGAAAGAACAAGCGTCAAGGCCAGCCAGCCGGCGAGGCCGGCGGCGTGGCG
>CAZANL010000354.1:0-5531 GCA_964486115.1 uncultured Planctomycetota bacterium | reverse complement strand
GTTCCGGCCCGGATGGTCCCACCGAGCTGGAGAACGTGTTACGGTCCTCACGCTCACCACTGACCTGCAACAGGCCCGATTGGCGTAAGAGCTCATCGACCAGCGTTGTCTTGCCGTGGTCGACGTGAGCGATGATCGACACATTTCGCAGCTGAGGTTGGGTCATCTCGAGGGCGGCATCCTACCCGTCACCCAGCGGCGCGTAAAACGAGATCCCGCGAACGTTTTCATCGATATGCAGCGGGTGCTGCAGCGGCGGGAAGGCCCGGACCTCACAATCCAGCCGTTCACAGAGCCTACAGGTGACTCCCACCGGCACCGCGGCATCCAGATTTTCCAGGTCGATTCCATCAGAATAAACCATCTCCCGTGCGTAGCCGACCTCACAACCGACCTCGACCGCCTGCACCAGCTGCGTCGCATGGTATCCACTGCTGGCTCGGCGGATCGTGCAAGCGACGGTGAAAAAGGTCGCCCCATCCGCCATCTGGCACAGCTGAACATGGATCGTGCCCGGAGTCAGAAATGCGGCATAGACGTTCCACCGCGGACAGGCGCCGCTGAATCGCGCAAAACGAACCCCCGAACCGCTGAACCGCTTTGAGATATTGCCCGCCATGTCGACGCGAACGAAGTGGAGCGGGATACCCTCGGAGCCCGGACGACGCAGCGTCGTCAGACGATGGCAGACCTGCTCGAAACCCGTGCGGAAACGATGCCCCAGAAGTTCGATATCGTAGCGTGTATTACGTGCGGCCTCGAGCAGCTGGCCGTAGGGCATCATCACCGCGCCAGCGTAATAGTTGGCCAGAGCCACGCGGCACAGCGCGCGGGACTCATCACCGGACAGCAGTTGATCCCGCGAGATGCGGTCCAATAACTCGGAGCAGGACAGCAGCCCCACCTGGTGGGCAACCTGGAATTTGCGGGATCGAGGAGGCATCACCTCGTTGAGATACAGGAGTTTCTTGACGGGGTCGTAACGCCGTACAGCCCGACCCATCGCGCGCATCTTGACCACCTTGACGACCACACCATGTTGCTCCTCCAGGTACCGCTCCAGGCCACCGAACAGGTGGGCCGAATCCAGGCTCGCGTCTTGCCAGAGGGCCTCCGCGGCGGCCTCCAGCTCCGGGAAGTAGTTCATGTGCCGCTGGATCAGATCACTGACTTCCTCGGTCGGGAGCCGTGAATCACCAGGGCTGTCAGGGTCTTCGCTTTCGGTCAGACGGCTGGCCAGGTCGTTCATCGACTCGCGTCCGGTTCGATAGCTCTGATACAGCGACAGGACACTTCGCGCCATGGCTGGATTGCCCACCAGCTCACGAACATCCTCCGGACGTAGATCGTGCCCATCGAACAGGGGGTCGCCAAATGCCTCCATCAGGTCCGCGCCCAGCCGGCTCTCGTCCTCTCCAGCAAACGCGTCCAGGTCCAGCTTGAATAGATGGGCCAGCTTGATCAGCAGCGGCGCGGTCAGCGGCCGTCGATTGTGCTCGATCAGATTCAGGTAGCTGGCCGATATGCCCAAACGCTCCGCTAGCTGGACTTGCGTCAGCTGCTCACGCCTGCGGACCGCCTTGACCTTCGCCCCCAGATTGCCTTTAGTCGCCATACCGAAATTTACAGCCTTTACAGGTTTTCGTCAATAACGATGACTCCATTTACACCGTTAACCTCTTGTAAACACTGATCTTACTTGCATCGAACGCCATCCTGGTAAATCCTTATGCAATGACAGCTCGAATCACAGGGGATACACAGGGAGATGTCGCATGACCGCCGGCACGATCACCGAAAGGATCCATATCAGAGGGCCGCTGAAGGCTGGTTTCGATTCGATTCTCACCCCGAAGGCACTCGAATTCGTTACAGAATTGGTCCAGCTGTTCGCACCTCGGGTGGAACAGCTGCTGGCAGACCGCGCCATCTGGCAGCTACGCCGTGATCAGGGACAGCGTCCTTGTTTTCTCGACTGGACCACTCAGATCCGCGAGGACGACTGGCAAGTCAACCCGCTTCCCGACGACCTGCTCGATCGACGGGTAGAGATCACCGGACCAGTCGATCGCAAGATGATCATCAATGGGTTGAACTCGGGCGCTAACGTGTTCATGGCGGACTTCGAGGACTCCAACGCCCCCACCTGGCACAACGTGATTTCAGGACAGATCAATCTCCGAGACGCGGTGGCTGGAACCATCGAATTCCAGCATCCCACGACAGGCAAGCTGTACCGGCTGAACGAGGACAGCGCTACCTTGATGGTCCGACCGCGCGGCTGGCATCTGACCGAGCAGCACCTGGTGCTAGACGGCCATTCCGTGCCAGCCGCACTGGTCGACTTCGGGTTGTTCACGTTCCACAACGCACAGGTACTCGTCGATCGGGGAACCGCCCCTTACTTCTACCTGCCAAAGCTCGAGAGCCATCTCGAGGCTCGCCTATGGAACGATGTATTCCTTCACACGCAGCGGGTACTGGGCCTCCCGGCTGGAACCTTCAAGGCCACGGTCCTGATCGAGACCTTGCCCGCGGCGTTTCAGATGCACGAGATCCTCTGGGAACTCAGAGAGCACTCCGCGGGGCTCAACTGCGGGCGGTGGGACTACATCTTCAGTTTCATCAAGTGCTTCCGGGAGCATCCGGAAAGCCTCTTACCGGATCGGGGCCAGGTCGGCATGACACAGCCGTTCATGCGCGCCTACACCCAGCTGGCGATCCAGACCTGCCACCGACGGGGTGTCCATGCGATTGGTGGAATGGCGGCTCAAATCCCGATAAAGATCGACACTCGGGCAAACGAGATCGCCTTGGCCAAGGTTCGTCAGGACAAACTGCGCGAAGTCACAGACGGCCACGACGGGACCTGGGTCGCGCATCCAGGACTTGTCGGCCTGGCCCGCGAAGTGTTCGACCTACAGATGCCGGGACCTCATCAGCTCCACCGTCTGCGAGAAGATCTGGTGGTCACCCCGTCCGAGCTACTGAGCCTTCCGCATGGCACACGCACCGAGGCCGGACTGCGCCTCAACATCAACGTCGGCATCCGCTACCTGGAGAGCTGGCTGCGTGGACGCGGCTGCGTCCCGCTCAACCACTTGATGGAAGATGCGGCAACCGCCGAGATCTCCCGCACGCAGCTCTGGCAGTGGCTGCGTTACGGTGCCGAGCTGGTGGATGGACGGCAGGTCGATGCCTGCCTGTTCGAACGGCTGGTCAAGGAGGAAGTGGACTCGATCCGTCTCGAGGTGGGCCAGGGCCCATTCGAAGCAGGCCGTTATCAGCAGGCGATCTCCCTGTTCACGGGGCTCGTCACCGCCCCAACCTGCGAGGAGTTCTTGACACTGCCGGCTTACGGGCAGTTGGCCACGCTCGTCAACACCGAGCTTTAGCAAGGGAGTTATCACATGTCCGTCGCACAGAACATTCCCGACACCCGTCACACACTGGGCCAGCTACATCCGGACAACCGCTGGGAAGGCATCGTCCGCCCCTACGGCCAAGAAGAAGTGCTCCAGCTGCGCGGCTCGGTGGTGATCGAGCACACTCTGGCTCGGATGGGCGCCCTGCGCTTGTGGGACCTCCTGCAATCCGGCGACCATGTCGCGGCGCTCGGCGCCCTCACCGGCAACCAGGCAATCCAGCAGGTGCGCGCCGGTCTGCAGGCGATCTATGTCAGTGGCTGGCAGGTGGCGGCCGACGCCAACGTCGCCGGACAGATGTACCCCGACCAGAGCCTCTATCCGGTCAACAGCGTGCCCCAGGTGGTTCGCCGGATCAACCAGGCGCTCCAGCGTGCCGATCAGATCGAACATGCCGAGGGGGGAGCCAAGCGGTATTGGTTTGCGCCGATCATGGCGGACGCGGAGGCCGGATTTGGCGGCCCACTCAACGCGTTCGAGTTGATGAAATCGATGATCGAGGCCGGCGCCGCAGGCGTGCACTTCGAAGACCAGCTGGCGTCCGAGAAGAAATGCGGCCATCTCGGCGGCAAGGTGGTCGTGCCGACCAGCCAGTTCGTGCGCACGCTGATCAGCGCACGGCTGGCCGCCGACGTGTGTGACGTGCCCACCCTGCTGGTCGCACGGACCGACGCCAACAGCGCCAGACTGATCACTTCCGACATCGATCCCAGGGACCGTCAGTTCATGACCGGTGAGCGAACCCCCGAGGGTTACTTCCGGATGACCGGCGGCCTGGATATGGCGATCGCCCGAGGACTGGCCTATGCACCCTACGCCGACCTCATCTGGTGCGAAACCGCAACTCCCGACCTGGAGGAGGCGCGGCGATTCGCCGAGGCGATCCGGGCCGAACACCCGCACAAGATGCTGGCCTATAATTGCTCTCCGTCCTTCAACTGGAAGAAGCACCTGGACCAGACCGCCATCGCCAGATTTCAGCGCGAGCTGGGTGCGATGGGTTACAAGTTCCAGTTCGTCACCTTGGCCGGATTCCACGCCCTGAACATGAGCATGTTCGAGCTCGCCGCCGACTACCGGCGGAGTGGAATGACCGCCTACGCAGAACTGCAGGCGCGGGAGTTCGAGGCGCAGACACGGGGTTACACCGCCGTGAGGCACCAGCAAGAGGTCGGCACGGGCTATTTCGACCAGGTCAGCCAGGTGCTCTCCCGAGGTTGTTCCTCCACCCTGGCGCTGAGCGAATCGACCGAGACCGAACAGTTCTAAGCTGCAGGCACGCCAAAAACGGCCGCCACGCGCACCACAGGCGCTTGGCGGTCGTTTGGCCCGCTTGACAGGCCAGCCCACAGTCGAATATACCGCGGACCCTGCTCGGCCCAGGGCATCATTGGAACCCTCACTCGCCCACAGCCTGAACCGTGGAATTCGAACAGTTCGAGGGCCCAGACATATCCCGCACTCGACTCGGTGATTTGCGTCCGGGCCAGGATTTGCGTACTCTATCGGCAAGTTCCACGTACAGACAGCCCCACACTGGAGGAAACCAGCCGATGTTACGTTCCATCAATCTGTCACTCGCCCTGCTGCTGGCCCTGGGCGGCACCAGCTTAGCGGCTGACGGCGTGCCGGTCGGCAGCTATGCGCCAGAGGTCAAGCCCAGTCAATGGCTCAACAACAACACACCCGTCTCCTGGAGCAGCCTCAAGGGCCGAGTCATCCTGCTTGAGAAATGGGCCACCACGTGAGGACCTTGCATCCAGCAGATCCCCCATCTGAACTCGCTGCGTAGCAAGTTCGAGTCCCGGGGTCTGACCGTCATTGGCGTGACCAATGAATCCTCCTCGCGCATCCAGCCCTTCATCAAACAGAAGAACATGGAGTACCTGATCGCCATCGGCGGCGCCAACGCATACCGGGCACGCGGCATTCCCGCCGCCTGGTTGATCGGCGCCAGCGGCAAGGTCCTCTGGCAGGGTCATCCAGCCGGCCTGAGCGAGAGCACCATCGAAGGTGCCCTCGACAAGGTCCGCCTTCCGCCACAGGTCACCCTGACCATCAAGAAACTGAGCAAGGCCGGCCGTCATGTCCGCTCACAGCGTCTGG
>CAZANL010000353.1:0-5532 GCA_964486115.1 uncultured Planctomycetota bacterium | reverse complement strand
CTACGACATGATCCACGTCACGCCTCCTCAGGGTTCGCCCGATTTCATCAAGAACAGTCCGCTGGCCAACGACGGCGGCTGGGTGGACGTCGACAAGCACACGCTGCAGCACGTGCGCTACCCGAACGTCTTTTCGCTCGGGGACTGTTCGAGCGTGCCCACGTCCAAGACCGGGGCGGCGATTCGCAAGCAGGCCCCGATCGTCGTGCAGCACGTGCTCGCGCAGCTCGCGGGCGGTCCCCTGTCGGGGCGCTATCAAGGCTACACCGCGTGCCCCCTGGTCACCGGGTTCGGCAGCCTGATCCTGGCGGAGTTCGACTACGACAAGAACCCCGCCGAGTCGTTTCCGTTCGACCAGTCCGAGGAACGCTACAGCATGTACGCCCTCAAGGCCTACGGTCTGCCGCGTATGTACTGGCACGGGATCCTGCGCGGACGCGCCTGATCGGGCAGACCTGCGCTGACATCCGGCCGTCGGTCACTTCGACTTCGACTTGCGCACCTTCTCGAGGACCCGTGCGAGCTCAGGCCTGGCCTTGTCGGGCGCCAGCGTCACTGCTTTCTGGAGCGATGCGACCGCCTTCGCTTGCTCGCCCATTCGGGACAGGACCAGGCCGCGCTCGCGCCAGAATTGGTAGCTTCGCGGCTTGATCTTCAGTCCGGCCTCGAAATCGGCGAGCGCCAGCTTCAGCTTGCCCTGCTGCGCATACACCTCGCCGCGGGAGTAGTAGGCCTTGTAAAAACCCTGCCTCAGGGCCATGGCGCGGGTGAAGTCGGCGATCGCTTTCGAAGGCTTGCCCACGGCCCGCCAGCAGATTCCGCGATTCTGCAAGACCTCGGGGATGGTCGGGCGCAGCCGGATCGAGGCCGTGTAGTCCGCGATCGCCTCGTCGAACTTGCGCAAGCTCTCCTTGGCGTGCGCGCGATAGAACAGCACGATCGGGTCCGGCCGCATCTTCAGCGCCACGGTGCGCGTAGGAAACATAAGCTGCAAGTCGATCATACCCCACCCCAAAAATCAGCGTCAACGGGCCTGCTTCAGGCGGCCGCTCCCCAGCCATTTTGCCCCGAGCGCCCAGAACGCACGCGCCGCGGGCAGGCCGTGGGCCGGGAGGGGCCTGGCAATACTCCAGCTGGAGCTGCGAGCGAGCGGGCGAGACGGTCGGCGCCTGGCTGGGTAGCTCGAGCGCGTCGAGGACGGCTTCGACGACGGGCGGGTCGGTGAGGTAGGCGAGGATCTTCATCCGCGAGCCGCAGCGAGGGCACAGCAGGGCGTCGATCTGCAGGGATCGCCAGAGCAGGAGCGCCCAGGGAAACCAGCGCGTGCCTGTGGGGCGCGGAGGAAGCGGGGGAGGCTGACCGGCAGCCCTGCTGCTGATGGAACTCGAGCTCATCGAACCCTATCTCTATCCTCTCGAAGGTCCCGAGCTGGGCACGCGAATGGCAGCCGCGCTGGCTGCGCGCCTCGCCTGACGGCCTGACAGCTCTTGGTTGTTCACGTAGAATCGCCGGCCTGGTGAGTCTGTGAAAGGGCGGCGCCAAGAACTGGGTAGCAGGCCTCAGTCCTGGTGCTTGCCTGCCTGCTCGAGCGAGATGGGCTCCTTCAGCTGAATCTCTAGCGCTGACTTGCGTTGCTTTTCCGTGGGCTCCAGGGCGTCGATCAGGGCTGGTGTCACGTCAACGCGTTCGGCTGACGCGTGCCTGGACAGCTCGGCCTTGTCCCACTTCGACACGAGTCGCTGGACGCGAGCCCCCTTGATGATCGCTGGCAGCCGGTCCCTGATCTTGGCCAGGATGTCGTCCACCGGTGCGGTACTGAAGCCCTGCTCATGCAGGCGCTTCTGCCGAAGCACGATCTCCTGCTCCATCTCCTGCATGCGAGCGTGATTACCGTCCGCCTTGGCCTGTGCGTGTTCGGCCCTGAATGCAGTCATGAACTGGATGAAGTGCTCGCTGCCGACATACGCGATGGCAATCGCGCGGGAGTCGTACACGCCGATCCTCGGCTTCTCAGGTGAGCGCGTGGTCTTTCCCGCGCACCCCACGAGCGCCGCCAGGGCCAGTGCCAGACCAGCTGCCCGAATCAACCTCTCCATTGGGATCTCCCTTTTGAAAGTCGGTCCAAGCCGACGAACCCCCCGGTGACGCGGGAAGACACCTCGCGCCACACCGAAGACTCCTCCATGCACAGGTACACGGGCACCTCCTGCGCCCGCCGGCGAATGTGTTCGAGGATCTCGGTGTAGGCGGCGACCCTCTGCTGCACCGGATATCGCAGCTTACCGTCGAAACCGCGCTCGAAGTTACTGGCAACTGTCAAGCTGCCGCCCGCCCGAAAGGCCATTCGCTCGCGCACCCGCTCGTTGACCCGCATCAGGCCCAATGAGATCCATGCCAGCCGGTCAGTCGGCACCGCGGACAGAGCCTGATCGAGCAGCTCGAGGTGGTCGCCTAGCCAGCCGGGGTAGAGCGTCATCGGGTCCAGGTGCAGGGCAACGCGATAGCCCAGGCCAGCCACCTCGGCCGCGGCTTCCAGTCGATCTTGCACGGACGCCGTCAGCCGCTCTTCACGCCGCCCCAGCCGGGCAGGCGTGATGGTCCACCCCGCGACAACGTGCTCGATCTCCGAGCCGGTCGCAAGGTCGCGAAACACGCTCACGTCCGCCGTTTTGGTCTTGAGCTCCAGGGTTGGCCCACCACGCCTGATGAACCAGGCCGCCAGGGCGTGGGCGAAGCCAGTTTCCCGCTCGAGCGCCAGCGAGTCGGAGAGTTCACCGGTTCCAACCCGCACATTGCCCAGAGATTCCAGCTCCGCAAAGACACGCAGCCAGTCCGAATACACGACGATCCCCGGCTGATTCAGGTACCCCGGCAAGAAGCAGTAGCTGCAATCCATCGGGCAGTTCTGGATCAGGTCCAGATTCTGGTAACCACAGCCGATGGCGGTCGGTGCGCAGGGACAGGCGCGCAGGAACCGCCGCCCGCGAGGGGCCAGCAACAGGGTTCTCTTGCCCTGCGCGAAATCCGCCGACCGGGCAACGCTGTCGAACGACGGGACGACCTGCACCTGTGCAGCCGGGTGGCAGCCGCAGACACGCAGCAGCAGCTGGAGGGCCGCCTCACCGATGGTCCTTGGCGCCTCGCTCAGCCAGGGCAACCGCCCCAGGGGGGTCTGATCACCGAGCACACCGGCCTCCACGACGACCCGCTCGAATCCGGGAGCGGGACCGTGAACGTCAGTGCCATCGGGTGGGGACAGCAGGTGCGCCGCGCCGCCCTCGAGCTGCGTAGCACGTCTGTCACGCAACCACCGCAGAAAACCGGCCGCGCACACTGCACCGGAGTGATCGACCGCATGGCGTTCGATCCGATCGAGCATGTCGACGGTCGAGATCTGTTCGCGCAGACAGATCTCGCGCAGCAACAACAGCCCTTCCTGCACGCCCATGCTCGTCACGCGCCGCGACAGAAACAGCTCGGCAACGGCCTCGGACTGCTCTCCAAAGGCCCGCAGCCTGCGCTGGGCGGTCGGGCTGAGCGTGCGCCGCTCGATCAGCCGGAAGGTGCTGGTCGTCACTGCGTGGTGGAGGGCGGATCAAGCGTGGAGAAGCTGGACAGGATGGTTTCCAGCACCTGTTCGGCCTGTTCTGGATCGTACTGGGTGTCCGACAGTTTCTTGACGCCGTACTGACTGAGAACGTGGTGCACGGTCGGCTCGACGTCCCGCGTTTGCAGGCAGGACTTGACGCAGTCGAGCGGACAGCCGTCGAGCGCCAGGATTGGCCTGCCCGACTGTGCCACGCGAACGAGCGCCGGCACGCCGCCGCCCACGCCCGCAATGCAGGACATCTCTGCCAGCCCTCGGCTGTGCAACTTCAGAGCCAGATCGTTGGCCATCTGCGCTGCACTCGAGCATCCCGAACAGGAGTAGACCAGTGGTTTCGTGACGGCTTGCATGCGAGTCTCCTTGGCGACTGTGATCGAACGCCTGCGCAAATACTAGCACCCGACCAGCACCGCCAATGACGAGTAATCGCACCCAGGGCGCGGGTGATTTGGCTCACTCCGATCCGTCACGCTTGTGTCGCACGAGAGCCGCGACCCGGCGGGAGGCTGCCGGCAGGACAGGCACGCAGTTTGCGCTTGTCGTGCTTTCGTCCCAGCCGGACCGCTTGCCGCTCGACCACTGGCGGGGATGGCTACCTTGAACATGAGGATTTACCCGATGAGCGAGAACCTGCTGCAAGCGCGACTCGACGAGCCGCGGGTCGCGGAAGCGCTAGCACGCATGCTTGACCGTATCGAATCGTTGGAGCGCGCGGTCAACGGCCTGACAGACGCATTCGAGCAGATCCCGGGGCTGGTCGGCACGATCACCGACAGCGCGGACGCGGCCTACCGTCAAGCAACGGAGTCCGGGATCGACCTCGAAGCGCAAGCGCACGCCGGGCTCGTCCTTGCGGCCCGACTGACTGAGCCTGATACCGCGGCCAGACTGACCCAGCTGATCGCCTTGCTCGACGATGGGCCGGGTCTGGCAGCGATGGCCGGGGATGCATTCGACGAGGGCTGCCGGCACGCCCTCGCATCGGGCATCGATCCAGCCCGGCTGGGATCGGCGGCCCGCCGAACCGCCAGGGCTCTCTGCCACTGTGAGCAGGACGCGCCACCGCCGCTGGGAGTGATGGGACTGCTCGGCGCGACGCGGGATCCGGACGTACAGCGCGGACTGGGCTATCTGGTCAGCCTCGCAAGACAGCTCGGCGCACAGGCCAACGATGAAGGAGGAGCGGCATGAGTGAGCACTATCAGGTCTTGATCGTGGGTGGGGGCAACGCCGGGCTCTCGGTGGCCGCCCGTCTGGCCAACCTCGATACGCCCCCGAGTATCGCCGTCATCGAGCCGTCGGATACCCATGACTACCAGCCGATCTGGACGCTGGTCGGTGCGGGCGTCTTTCCGCGCACCATCTCCCGGCAAGCCGAGGCTGACTACATTCCGCCCGGCGTGACCTGGATCAAGCAACCCGCGGCCGGCTTCGACCCCGACAGTCACACGGTCACCACCGCCGATGGCACGGCCGTCGGTTACGACTGCCTCGTGGTTGCGGCAGGCATACAGACAAACTGGACGGCGATTCCAGGGCTCGCGGAGAGCGTCGGAAAGCCGGGAACGGGCGTGTGCAGCAACTACGGCTACGACACCGTCGAGTCGACCTGGACCAGCATCCGCAGGTTCGCTGGCGGCACCGCGATCTTCACGCAGCCCGCGACGCCGATCAAGTGTCCGGGCGCGCCACAGAAGATCGCCTATCTGGCCGAGGACTACTTTCAGAAGTCGGGCGTGCGCTCGAGGAGCAAGGTGATCTTCGCCTCCGCCGGCGCCGGCATCTTCGCAGTACCCAAGTACGCGCGCAGCCTGAACAAGGTGATCGAGCGCCGCTCGATCGAGACGCTGTTCCGCCACGACCTGATCGAGCTGCGTCCGGACAAGAAGCAGGCCGTGTTCGCGCAGCTCGGCGGCGGAGAGGAT
>CAZANL010000352.1:0-5541 GCA_964486115.1 uncultured Planctomycetota bacterium | reverse complement strand
ATAGTGCTCCCACTTGAAGGCCAGCCGGACGAACTTACCGTGCAACCCAGAACTGAAGGGGCCGCAGAACAGCACGCCCTTGCGATAGAGCAATCGCTCCTCGTCGGCCTCCTCGACGGCCGACGGTGTCCCGTCCCGGTTGGTCGGGCTGCCATCGTACTTGACCATCCAGCAGTCGAGCGATTTCTGTTGCTCGCCCCGACCCGGTCGCAACCAGAAGATACGTGCTTCGTTCTCGTCGGCGAAGTCGCCTTGGCGCTCTCCCCAAGAGATATTCGCACTGGCCAACTTATCGACACCGGAATCGGGTGACAGCAGACCCAGGAGGGCGATCTCGTCGACATTCCACCCGTGATTGAAGTGGTAGTCGACGAAGGCATCCTGGTACTCGGACGAGTCTATGTCGGCGTAGAAGTTGACTTCCAGCCGGCTGTCCTCTTTGACCTCGAAAGCCTGAACGCGCAAACCCAGCTGCCACTCGAGCAGCAGCCTGGCGAGCCTCTCCCGATAGGCTCTTCCAGATGGCTCCAGATCAACCCGGAAGTAGAGTTTGACGAGACGGCTCTCATGCACCATGGCAATCGACCGCTAGCCTACGTTTTGTGGTAGGCGTTTGCAAGACGGCTACTTCTTCGAGTCCAAGCCTCGCTTGGCAAGCCAGGCTTCCCACTCCGTGCGATCGCGCCCGATGGACTGCCCGGTCAATTCCCGCAGCGCAATGTGGGCATTGTATTGGACCGATCGATCTCGGTCGTCCAGCGCCTCCACCAGCGCTGGCACGGCGCCACGCGCAGCGAGCTGGCTGAGAGCCCGCGCGGCCTTGAGCCGGACCCAGGGGTGGGCATCGCGCGACAGCCGCTCTGTCAGCGGCTTGATCCCACGCACGTCGCCGAGCTTGCCGAGGGCGATCACCGCATCGAAACGGACCAGATACTCCTTGTCGTCGAGCGCTCTGATCAACAGCAGAACGTTGTTCGAGTCGCCCAACTCTCCCAGTGAGTAGGCGGCCGCCGCCCTTACCAGCGGGCTTGGCTCTCCCCCAGCGATCGACGCGCGGAGAATCTCGATCGTCAGCTTGTCCGCCTTTCCAGGCTGCGACAAGTGCAGAATCGCCTCCTGCTTCTCACCTGGGTCGGAGCTCTTGAGCTGCTCCGCGTAGTCAGCGTCAGATTTGCATCCGACGACAGACAGCAGGATCAGAACCAGTGCTGTGATGTTCGTTGCGATCGATGATTTTGACATGCCGAATTACTTCCCGTAGACTCCCATCCCATGACGACTCGCGCAACCCTCAGTGAGGCGTTCGACCGCTTCGAGAACCACCCGTTTCCCGGATTTCCGGAGTCGCCCGAGTTGCAGGCGGCTTACGAAGAGCTGGTCGAGAAGGGTGGGCAGCTGACCTCTCTGATTCAGCAGCTGCTGACCGGCGACATGATCACCGCCTCCCAGATCCCAACTTTCGATGCCCCCCTGCCGCAGACCGACGACGACCCCGAAGCTCGTGAGTTCGTGGACTACCGTACCGAGGTTGATGTGCTGCGAGAACTCCTTGGAATCGCCTGCCAAGACAACCCTGGGCCCTCTAGCCCACCTTGACCAGTTCCTTGTCACGGCTCCCACACTCCCGCCTGATGCTCTGCTTGAAGACCATCGCACGAGCCATCGACAGGCCGGATGACAACCCGCTGGTCGCGTCGAGAACCGAACTCGCCTCATACCCACTGTGCACCATGCAGTCCGCACAGCGTGGATCACGGCCCGTGCCGTAACGATCCCAATCAGTCTCCTCCATCAGTTCTTCGAAGGTCTCGACATAACCGTCCTGCATCAGATAACAGGGCTTCTGCCAGCCAAAGACATTGCGCGTCGGATTGCCCCAGGGCGTGCACTGATAGTCCTTCTCACCCACCAGAAATTGCAGATAGAACGGAGAGTGATTGAACTGCCACTCCTGCTTGGCGTCACCGAGAATCTCCCGGAACAACTCCTTGGTCCGCTGGCGCCGCAGAAAATGCTCTTGATCCGGCGCCTTGTCGTAGCTGTAGCCCGGAGAGATCATCATTCCGTCGACCTCCAGCCGGGTCATCTCGTCAAACATCCCACGCAGGTCTTCGGGGTCCTCACCCTCGAAGACCGTGGTGTTCATGGTGACCCGGAATCCCGCCTCCTTGGCCGCCTTGATGGCCTGGACCGCCGCCTGGAAGACGCCCTTCCGACAGACCAGCTTGTCGTGTGTCTGCTCCAGGCCGTCCAGATGAATGCTGAAGCTGAGGTAGCGTGAGGGTTTGAACAACGAGAGCTTCTTCTCCAGCTGGATCGCGTTGGTGCACAAGTAGACGAATTTCTTGCGCTCGACCAACCCCGCGGCGATCGAGTCGATCTCCGGATGGATCAGTGGCTCGCCACCCGCGATCGAGACCACCGGAGCCCCACACTCTTCGGCTGCCTCCCAGCACTCTTCCGCTGAGAGTCGACGGTTGAGAATATGGTCGGGATACTGAATCTTACCGCAGCCGGCACACTCGAGATTGCAACGGAAGAGCGGCTCGAGCATCAGCACCAACGGGTATCGCCGGGTGCGCTTGAGCCGGTGCTTCATCACATACGCACCGACCTTGATACTCTGCCACAGTGGAATTCCCATCGAACCCTCCCTGCCCGACTAGATTGTCGGGCCAGGTGTATCACGCACCAGAAGCGAATCCAGCAAAAACGACTGCATGCGGTCTTTTTGGTACCCTCGGGGGCATTTCAGAAATTCTCTCCAGCCTCCTCGACGCATCACAGGTGAACATCAATCAGCTGCCACTGCCTCGAGCACTAGCTGCTCCAGCTCGAACTGCAGGTCCGGGTTGTCTTGCAAGAATCGGACGGCGGCCGCCCGATCCCGTCCCAGATAAGCGTCACCGCGCAGAAAACAGCCCTCGCGGTTCTGGACCAACTCGAACTGCTCGGCCAGAGCCAGGACTTCTCCGGCCCAGGGGATCCCCTGGCCAAACAGCAGATCGAACTGCGCTGACTGAAACGGCTCAGCCAGCTTGTTCTTGACGACACGGGCACGCACCCGCTGGCCGTAGCAGATGCCACGATCACTCAGCGAGCCACAGATATCCAGGTGAATTCGAATCGTGGCCAGGAACCGAAGAGCACGCCCCCCTGGGGTCGTCTCCCGGGGACCGAAGGTGGCCAGGCGTGACCGCATCTGGTTGAGGAACACCAGCGCGGTATGTGACCGGCCAATCGCCCCAGCTAAACGCCGCAGCTCCCGCGACATCATTCGGGCCTGCAACATCGGGTCGGATACGCCCAGTCCACCCTCGAGTTCCGCGCGGGGTACGAGAGCCGCCACGCTGTCGATCACGATCGCGTCCAACGCGTTCGAGGCGACCAGCTCGGCCAGGATCTCGAAGGCCTGCTCACCGTCGTCTGGCTGAGCCACGACCAGATCGGGCAGCCGCACCCCGACCTGCCGAGCATACGTCGGATCGAAAGAGTGCTCGGCATCGATGAAACCGGCCAGCCCCGCGTCCCGCTGTGCGCTTGCCAGCAGGTGTAGGCCGACGGTGGTCTTGCCGGAGCCTTCAGAGCCAAAGATCTCGCTGATCCGACCCCGTGGAATCCCACCGCTGCCCAGTGCCAGATCCAGTGCCAGAGAACCGGTCGAGATCGCGGTGCTGGCAGGCTCACATGGCGAGCTGCCCAGCCGATCGAGCGCGGCGGTACCATACTGCTGGCGAATCCGTTGCAGCGCCTGCCCCAGCGACTGCTCTCGACGCGCGCGAAACATGGAGAACTACTCCAGAGCTTCGAGGATCTTCCCGGAGAGGTTCTCGGTAGAAAAGGGCTTCTCGACGATCGCGATGACGTTCGGACGCTCGTTCAACTTGGTTCGGCACTCGTCATCGATGAAGGCGCTGACGACGATCACCCGTGTGTCCTCATTGCACATCTCGAGTGATTCCACCGTGTACAGACCATCCCAGTTCGCCATCTTCAGATCCATCAAGATGAGGCGGTAGGAATTCTCCATCGCCCGTTGGTAACCGTCCTTGCCCGAAGCGGCAATGTCATGCGACAGCCCCAGCGTATTGAGCATCTCGTCCATCAGCGCCTGGACGCCAGGGTCGTCGTCCACGACCAGTACATCCAGCCTGCGCTTCCCAGAATCGCCCTGCGGCTTGGTGAAGGACATCAGCCGTTCTCCTCCTTAATCTACCGGGCAGTAATCATAGCACGGGGCCTGACACTGGAACCCCGAAATTGTGCATCTTCAGCAGCCAGAGACGGACCGTCAGGAGTGATTGCCCCCCTCCGAGACAGGCCAGCACCCACCTCGGCAACCGCGTCACATCCCGTGGTACCAGGGGCCAGACACGGCAGGCCGCTCGGGCAAAAGACAGGAGTCCGACCGTGCACGACGCCCGCTCTGGCATTAGACTCTGCCCAATGCCACGTTTCGGCCGAGTCCTCCATGCCCTGCTACTGGGCCTGTGCTGCCTGACGGCAGCGGCCGAAGACTCCGCTGGGCTGCGAGATCTGCTGCAAGGATTGAAACCCTCATCGGGTGCCACCCCCGTCGAACTCGAGATCACGCTGCGGGAAGGCGACCTCGTGCGCCGCCGGCGCCTGCTGGTGGTCCCCGGACAGGGCATTGCATTGATCCGACCCACTGGGCTTGCCAACCGGGTCGCCTGGCTGATCGACCGGCACCATGCCTGGGCCTGGGACGCGGGGCAGACAGAGCAGGACAAGCCCTCTCTTCGAGCCCGCCCCTGGCGGGCAGCGTTGAATCCCTGGGGCAGCCTGCTGAGCCTACAGCGACTCGACCCGGGCCGCTACCCCATCGCACACTGGGTCATGATCCGAACCCTGGGACATCGGATCCTGCGCCCCGACTTGTGTCGGATCGAGCGGGGGGTGCTCTCCGTCGATCCCACCGCGCTTCGCCGCCACCTCGCTGCACTGACTCGACGCTATCACCCCACTGGCCTTCAGCAACCCGTGGGCATCCGACTGGCGTGGACCTTCGCTCACCGGGAGACATCCTGGCGCCTCATCTGGGGGGCACAAAGGACAGCCGGCCGTCTGCGTATCACGGAACAGCAGGTCGTCGGCGGGTTGAGCCTACCAAAGCGCGCTGTCCTGGAGCGCCGGTGCCTCTCTCCAACCTTCTCCCATGTGCTTGGCAAGGTTTCCATCACGGTCCGCGCGACACCGACCCGGGCAGGCCTGCCCAGCCCGCCCCAGCTTCTGGCCAACGGCATCCGCTTCGACTCGACACGCTATCTGGCGGAAGAGGCTCGACGCTCGCCCACCGATCCACACGTGAGATGGCAGCTGGCCACTCACCTGGCGGCCCCGCGGGACAGGATCGTCCAGGGGAACTGGCTGGCAAAAAATGGACACGCCACGGAGGCGGTCATCCTCGCCCTGCGCAGCGCGACCCAGCCGGAGAAACGGTACCAGCTCCTGCGCGATCGCCTCGAGCAGCTGAAGCGCAGTCCCGGCACCCCACCGTTCGCCAATCGGGACATGGTGCTC
>CAZANL010000351.1:5197-5547 GCA_964486115.1 uncultured Planctomycetota bacterium | reverse complement strand
GTTGTCGATCCGTTGCCCGGCACGACACGGGATCCCGTACGGGCCATGCTGCAGATAGGCCCGGTCCGCTGTGAACTGATCGATCCCGCGGGCACTGGCGAGGCGGTGTCGGGTATCGACGCCCAGGCACAGGGCATGACCGAAGACGAACTCGCGGCCGCCGACCTGATCCTGCTGATCTCCGAGCTGGGCAGTGGTGTCCCGGAGTGTTCAGGAGAGTTCGGGGAGCAGCGGATCATGGTCTGGACAAAATCCGACCTGGGTCAGGGATCTACGATGGTTGATGGGGTCATCGTGTCTGCCGTTACCGGTGACGGGATGGTCGAATTGTGCAATCGGATCACTGAGGA
>CAZANL010000351.1:0-5187 GCA_964486115.1 uncultured Planctomycetota bacterium | reverse complement strand
GCCGGTCGATCGACCGCTCCGGGTCACGGCACCTACTCTCGAGCCGACAGCGGATCGCCCTGAAAGAAGTCAGCGAGGCATTGGGGGAAGCGCAAGTCCTTATAGGCAATGGAGAACCGGTGGAGTTCGCCGCCTTCGAGCTGTCCCGGGCCCGGGAGGCTTTGGGGCGGGTCACCGGCGGGCTGCTGGATGAGGATCTGCTGGGTGCCATCTTCGCCCGGTTCTGTATTGGCAAATAGTGGGGCGGGTCGCAGGTGACACCACAGTCCGACCACACCTGATAGTGGCCAAAATTCCTTGACATTCAAGATCTTGAGGGCTAGAGTTCCCCGAACTTCTGGGGGGGGGTGCGCTCGGGGCCAAGATCCTAGAGGACATAAAGTATGCGTTGCCCTTTCTGCAAGGAGGAGAAGAGTCGTGTGGTGGATTCCCGGTCGGCGGGCGATGGTTTCGTCATCCGTCGTCGGCGGGAGTGCCTGGAGTGTGGAAGGCGCTACACGACCTACGAGCGAATCGAAGAGACCCCTCTGCGAGTCATCAAGAAGGAGGGCTCGCGTGTCCCTTTCGATCGCCGGAAGATCCTGACGGGCCTGATCAAGGCCTGCGAAAAGCGGCCGATCTCGATCTCAGCTCTGGAAGATGTGACTGACAAGATCGAGCGACGTATCAACGAACGCTATGAGCGAGAGGTGCCCTCACGGGAGATCGGGGAAATGGTGATGGAGGAGCTCAGCAGGCTGGATCAGGTGGCCTACGTGCGCTTCGCCTCGGTTTACCGCGACTTCAAGGACATCAACGCGTTCATGAGCGAGCTCAAGCGAATGCTCAAATGAACGAACAGGCCTTTCGCGGCCCCGATATCTCAAGTTTCGCCGGCTATTTGTCGATACCGCACCCATATGGTTCAGGCCTTGTTCCCCGGTTGCGATTGCTGTGTGATGACAGCGGGCGAGCGTCTCTGTCCTGCGCTGGGCGGATGGATCTGCCCATGCTGCTGCGAGAGTCAGCGGGGGGTGGCGATTGCTTGTCCGTCCAGCTGTCCGCATCTGGGCAGCTGTCAGCCATATCGTCAGGAAGCCGAAGTGGCTCGGTTGCTCGGGGACGATCACTTCCTGGCGCAGCACCTGTTGCTGTTTGGCGGCATCGAGGCCGCCCTGGCCCGCGCCTCCACCGACCGCGAAGTACGGGATCGGCATGCCAAGGAAGCATTGCAGTTGGTCATTCGCCGGTGTCGGTCTCGAGATATCTGGCGGCTACCGGAAGAGCCGGCCAGCCCGACGTCGAGGCTGGCTGTGGCGGTCGTCGACAGTCTCTCGGGTGCGCTGCCACCGGCGGAGTTGATCATCGCCTGCTGCCTTTACATCATTCAATCACTCGAGTTCCACGCCGAGGGGCTACTGGAAGGTCGTCTCTACCTGGAATTCGTCCAGCAGTTCTTCAGCTGTTGAGCGGCCAGGGTCGCGGCTGATGCGGCTACATCGTCTCGAACTCCACGGCTTCAAGTCGTTTGCTGATCGGACCAGCTTCGAGTTCGGCACTGGCATCACGGCCATCGTCGGGCCCAACGGTTGTGGCAAGAGCAACGTCGTCGACGCCATCCGCTGGGTGCTGGGGGAGTTGAATCCGCGTCATCTGCGCGGCAAGCAGATGATGGACGTGGTGTTTCACGGGACCAAGAACCGGCGACCTGCGTCTCATGCAGAGGTCTCGCTGACCTTCATCAACGATATGGGGCGACTGCCGATCGATATGCGCGAGGTGACCGTCGGCCGCCGCCTGCATCGCTCGGGAGAGAGCGAGTATCTGCTCAACGGAGACCGCTGCCGGCTGAAGGATATCAGGCAGCTGTTCATGGACACCGGCGTGGGCGTCGACACCTACTCGGTGATGGAGCAGGGGAAGGTGGACAGCCTGCTGCAGGCGGGGCCTCGCGACCGGCGCTTCCTGTTCGAGGAGGCAGCGGGCATCAGCAAGTTCAAGAGCCAGCGGGCTGAAACGCTGCGTCGTCTGGATCGTGTGGATCAGAATCTCGCACGGCTCAAGGACGTGCTGGCCGAGGTCGATTCCCGGGTTCGCTCGGTCAAGCATCAGGCGCTCAAGGCCCAGCGCTACAAGGAGTTGGAGGCCCGGATCTTCGAGGTCGGGCTGCAGCTGGTGCGTGCGAAGGACCAGCGCTTTGCTACCAAGCTGGCCAAGAGGCTGGCCGAACAGGAGAAACTGGGCCAGAAGCTGGAGGCGGCACGTGCCGCCCGGGACTCTGGTGGCGTGGAGCACGACAAGCTGGCCGAGCAGACCCGACAGGTCAGGGACAAGCTGGAGGCGACCCGCCGCGAGTTGATCGAGACCCGGGGGCGAGCGGCGACTGGCGCCGAGCGCGTTCAGCTGGGTCGTCAGCGGCTGGATGAACTGGCCTTGGACGAGGAGCGGTTCCGTACCGACCAGGCCCGGCTGAACGAGCGTGTGGCGTCGTTGGAGACGGAGCTGGCCCGCTGCGGCGAAGACGTGGGGACCCTGTCGGCGGCGCGAGATGCCCAGAGCCAGGCGCTCGAGTCGGCCCGGGATCAAGAGATGCGGCTGCGTGCCGAGATGACCGCTCTGGAAGACCAGATCGAAACGCACAAGCGAGTCGCGATGGCCGCCCTGGAGGCACGGGGACAGGCGCACAACGAGTTGGCTGCGATCGAGGCAGAGGCCCGGACGCTGGATGCGCGTCGAGCGCGGATCGCTCATCGAAGGAAGGAGCTGGCACAACGGATCAGTGCGAGACAGAAGGAGCTGGATCGAGTCGCCCGCAATGTGGATCAGATGCGGGGGGAGATCGACTCGCTGCGCGAGGAACTGGGGACCAATCAGGAACTGCTGGCAGAGACCGGAAATCGTCTGGAATCGCTGGCGAACCAGATCGCCGATCAACGGGATCGGCGCGCCGGGATCACGTCCCGGCTGGAAATTCTCGAGGCACTTGAGCGAAAGCGGGAGGGCATCGGCGATGGCACGAAGTGGCTGCTCGATCAGGCATCAACCGGAGGGTGCAGGGGCGTTCGCGGAACCGTTGCAGACCAGCTGGACGTTCCGGATCGGTTTGCCAGAGCCGTGGCCGCAGCACTGGGTCGACTGGCGGAAGCCGTGGTGGTCGCTGACTCTGACGCAGCGGGACGCCTCGTAAAGCAACTCAAACAGCAGAAGCTGGGCGGTGTCTGCCTGGTGCCCATGGATGCGCAGTCTGCTGCGCCAGGCAAGGTCCCCGCGGGCTATCGCTCGCTGGCAGCCGAGATCGGTGGAGCGCTCGCTCAGCACTTGCTGGGAGACGTGCTGATTGCCAAGGATCTGGCCGGGGCGCGCAAGGCTCCCTCGGGGTGGCGCGCCGTCACCCCCGACGGAGATCTCGCTGTCCGTGGGCGGATCGAGCTGGCTGGCGAGAGCCAATCAACGGGGCTGATCATGCGCAAGAGCGAGATCAAGGCCCGCAACAAAGAACTCAAGGAAGTCGAGAAGGTGCTGGGCAAGCTCGTCAATCAACGGGCTGTCCTGCTCCAGAAGTCGGCTGGCCTGCAGGAGAAGCTCTCCGAGATTGCGGACACCCTGCACGGTCAGGAGTTGGCGGCGCAGGCGCTTCGCAGCGAGCAGGAGGAAATCGGCCGCCAGCTGGAGACGATTCGGGAAGAGGATGAGGTCCTCTCCGAGGAGGTCAAGGAGCTTGAGGATATCGCGGCTTCATTGACCGAACGGGCCCAGTCGTTGGAGGACGAGGTGGCTCAGCAGAGTGCGGCCAAGGACACGGCAGAACAGGCCTTGTCCCAGCTAGCCACCGGACTGGCAGGGATGCGGGCCGAGCTCGATCAGGTCGCGCAGGCCTGGTCCTCGGCGCAGGTGCGTTTGGCGCAGACCGAGGAGAAAGAACGGTCGGCCCGTGTGTTGCTCGAGGCCACTCAGCAGGACCTGGGCGAGCGCCGGCACGAGCTCGAGGGCGCCCGATTGGGCGAAGCGCAGTGTCAGCAGCGTCGCACCGAGACCACGTCGATGATCGACAGGGAAACGCTGGCCGAGAAGGAGGCCCTGGCTGCCGCGGCGGTACTGGATGGTCGGCAGGCGGAACTCGAGCAGGCGCTGGCCGAGCTCGCAGCGGCTCACGAGTCGGCCCGCGGCAAGCTACGTGAAATCTCTGAGAAGCTTGATCAGCTGGGGGACAAGTCGGCTGAACTGGCGGTGGCCCGGCGCGAGTTGGAGGTTGCTCGCGAGAACCTGCAGCAGCGTGCGATGGATGAGCTGGGCGTCGATCTGGCCACACTGGAGCCGGACCCAGAACCACAGCCGGACGAGAACGGTGAGCTGCCTCCACCGGTCAACATCCCGCGGCTGGAGAAGGAATTCGCCCGTCTCAAGCGACGGATCGGGCGTCTGGGGCCGATCAACATCGACTCGATCGAAGAACTTGCCGAACACGAGGAGCGGGCTTGTTTTCTGCGCACTCAGCAGGACGATCTCGTAGCGGCGCAGGAAGAGCTGATGCAGATCATCACGACGCTCGAGACGAGCTGTCAGGAGAAGTTTGCGGCCAGCTTCTACGAGATCCGCGAGAACTTCCGCACCCTCTTCCGCAAGCTGTTCGGAGGCGGCAAGGCGGATCTGGTGCTCGAAGATCAGGAGGACCTGCTCGAGTCCGGTATCGAGATCATCGCTCGCCCACCGGGCAAGGAACCGCGGTCGATCTCGCTGCTGTCCGGCGGCGAGCGGGCGATGACCGCGATTGCGTTGTTGTTTGCGGTCTACCAGACTCGGCCTAGCCCGTTCTGCCTACTGGATGAGATCGACGCGCCGCTGGACCAGGCCAACATCGATCGTTTCACGCGACTGGTGCGGGAGTTCTTGGCCGTGTCGCAGTTCCTGATCATCACCCACTCCAAGCAGACGATCACGGTGGCCGACACCTTGTTCGGCATCACCGCCAGCGAGCCCGGGGTTTCCAAGCCGGTTTCCGTGCACCTGGATACCGCGGCGCGCCACATCGAAGAGCCTGCGGTAGCTCAGACCGCCTAAGGCTGCTACACTCTAGCCGTGGGGTATCACCGCAGCGATTTCCCGGGGGGTGCCGTCATTGCGGTCGACGGCAAGCTCGACGATGGATTTCTGGTTCAGGTCGAGGGTGCAATTGCAACGGGCAATACCCGGCTGCTGATCAACCTGGAG
>CAZANL010000350.1:0-5548 GCA_964486115.1 uncultured Planctomycetota bacterium | reverse complement strand
GGCTTTCCTGGCCAAGGTTTGCGGTGAGGAGGATGAGACCGGCGAGACGCGGACCCCGCGGAAGTCCACAGCAAAGCCCAAAGCAAAGCCCAAAGAGCAGCAGAGCACATCCCTCAAGCAGGCCCGGCCGACCCACGAGAACCCCACCACTTTGCCTACAAACCGCCTGTGCGGCGCAGCACTCCTGAAAGAGGTCACCACTCTCAGGCCGCAGAGGAAAGACGGACTGCTCAATTTGCTTTTCAGACGCATGCGCGGTTGACAGGCCTCGAAGCTCTCCATACAATCCCCGATTCTTATCCCAACCACTGTCGAGCGCGGTGGTTTAGTGTGTGAGGTCAAAGACAATGAAGTCCTATATGGCCCCCGCGGACGTCGAGCGCAATTGGATACACATCAATGCCGACGGCCTCGTTCTGGGGCGCCTGGCAGTCGAGATTGCGCGACGTTTGCAGGGCAAGCACCGCCCCGAATACACCCCCCACATAGACACGGGAGATTTCATCGTGGTCACCAACGTCGACAAAATGGTGGTCACTGGCAAGAAGCTGGCCCAGCGGATGGTGCAACGCTACTCCGGTTATCCGGGTGGCCTCAAAGAAGAGCCCCTGGGCAGCCTGATGGAGCGAGCGCCCGATCGGGTGCTGAACCTGGCCGTGCGACGGATGCTGCCCAAGACTCGACTGGGACGGCAGATGCTCAAGAAGCTCAAGGCGTATTCGGGCAATGACCATCCGCACACGGCGCAAGTCCCGACGACCATCCAGCTGGAACATGCAAAGAGAGGCTAGCGGAACCATGGCAGAGATTCAGCAATACTGGGGTACCGGTCGCCGGAAGACCGCAGTCGCGCGCGTACGTCTCCTCGAAGGCCGAGGGAACATCGTTGTCAACGGCGAGACTCTCGACAGCTACTTCCCCGAGAAGCAGCAGGTCGAAACCGTCCGAGCACCCATGGTCGCGACCGAGACGCTCGATCGCTATGACGTCATTGCCAAGGTCAAGGGTGGCGGATACAGCGGCCAGGCCGGCGCATTCCTGCTGGGCATCGCACGTGCGCTGAAGAAGGCGGACGCCTCTCTGGACGAGATCCTTCGCGAGGGCAACTTCCTCACGCGTGACCCCCGAATGGTCGAGCGCAAGAAGTACGGCCGTCACAAGGCGCGTCGCGGACACCAGTTCTCCAAGCGTTAGACCGTGCGGATCGTCTCCGCCATCGCAGTGCTTCTGCTCGTTCCAGGCGCGCTGTGGGCGGAAGACCCTCACGCCGCGTTCTCAAAACTGCCCAGCCACCTGGACCGTGTCCGGGTCGGCGACTGGGGACGTTACAAGGTCACTATCGAGCAATCCAACGCCTTGCCGCAGAGCGTGAGCCTGACAATCCGTATCAGCGCCGTCAGCGAGTTGCGCTGCTCACTGCGTATCTCGCGCAAGTTGCAGGGAAGCGAAACTCTCGTGACCAGCGCCAACCATCTGCCGCGCCACGAGACCTGGCGTGCGCTCTGGGAGGCGATGCTGCGACAGAAGGGGATGAACGTGCGCCTCACCGCCTCCCGGGTTAGACAGGACACCATCCAGTTGATGGGCCGCAAGCTGGCCTGCCGAAAGGTCACCCTGGACTACCAAGGGACCTGCCAAATTCACGGCCAGGCGATACCGTTGAGGGCACATTCCGTCTACTGGCTCAGCTCGGAATGCCCGATCCAGGGAATCGGTATGAGCTTGACCCGCTTCACCCTCACTCAGGGAAAACGCAGTCTGTCCTACCAGGTCAAGCTGACCCTGCAGCAGTTGGGGCATCGCCCCCCGAAAAAATAGCCGTCAATGGCGGTTTACCGGGCCCAACGCTATACTCGATGACCGCGTGCATCAGCAAGTAAACGACACCAGCGGCATATGCTGCCGACACGTGCAGGATGTCCCGTCGGTCCAGGTCGGCGGCAACCCGTACGACCAATCAACCGTCCGCTCAATCAAGGGTATTCGTGCGACCCGCGGCAGCTAGAATCACAAACCAAGGCCTGTTGCTCCAGACCGGTGACACGGTGATGCCCATCATTCTGACACGCTCCGGCTACCGTGCGCTCAGGTACGAAGACCTCTGCGCCCACCGCAAATCAGACCTTCCTGGAGCAAACGAGTCCAGGAGCCTGCCGAGCACTCTTGGCCGGTCCGGACCGAGGCTGCGCAGGCACGGCGGTAGAGCTTGTCGATGGCTCCCCGAAAGCCGGTTGCTCAGGCAGCGAATCGATGTCGCCGCATCTCCGGCGATGCCATGAGCGATATTCGAAAGCTCGAGCCCTCTTTCTACCTTCTCTGGGCAACCCCGGCGTCCGAGCAGGTCCCCTTCGAAGTCTCGAAGGAGGTGACTCGCTCCCTGCAGCCACTCTGTCAGACATCCCCCTATTGCCCGGAGGAACGCATCGCCCGAATCCAGGGCGAGTCGGTAGAGACCCCACAGAACACCCCCAGAATTGCCAGTGTCGTACATTACGTGCCCAACCCCAATTTCTCGGGAGTCAAGGCCTGCCCCTACGACTTTCGCACCAAGGAAGAGTGCTACCGCGACATCAACGTCAACGCGTTCAAACAAGCGCTGTTCAGCAAGCGCGAGTGCGTTCAGGTGACCAACTACCTGGCGGCACTGGGCTACACGGTCGCGGTGGAGCGCATCGGTGACTCTCAGATCGACGGATCGAGAATCCTCAAGGCACACGGCGTGATCTACAACTTCCACGAGACACGCTTCGAGGTCGGCCCCGGAAACCTCTCTCTCTGCATGCTGCGCAACCCATACGAGACCAGTCCGGAAACAACCGAAGACGAGGAAGCCAGCCAATGCCGTTCCTGATTCTCGAGAAGGACGGCGATGAAATCGCCTTCAAGCTGGACAACAAACAGATGACCATCGGCCGGGGTGCAGCCAACCAGATCGCAATCGACGACTCCAAGTCCTCCCGCAACCACTGCCGGGTGCAGCTGACCGACCACGGATACACCATCGAGGACTTGAACAGCAAGAACGGCACCCTGCTGAATGGCGAACCGATCACCACCGAGCGACTTCGGCCCGGGGATAGAGTCTCGATCGGCAACACCCACTTCACCTTCCAGGAAGACCGGGAAGTGACCAGCCCCGACTTCGACTTCGGCCCGGGCACGGCCCGCTTCGATGCGATCGAGAAGCGGCGACTCAGCGAAACCCGCTCGCCTGAGGCTATAGAAGAAGAGGTCCGGACGCTGCGCCAACTACTGACCGCCACCAGCAAGCTGTCCCGCCAGCTGAAACTGGATGGCGTGCTCAACGAGATCCTCGACGCAGTGATCCAGCTGACCGGCGCAGAACGTGGATTCTTGTTAATGGAAGAGGCAGGGGAACGACAGATCCGCGTTGCCCGGAACTTCGAGCAGCAGGACCTGGATCCGACGGAGCTGGAGTTCAGCACGTCGCTCTGTCAGGAGGTCTTCGCCTCAGCCTTGCCCGTGCTCTCTGCCAACGCCGCGGAGGACGACCGCTGGCTTGAAGCCAAGTCGGTCACAGATCTCGCTCTGCGCAGCGTCATCTGCGCTCCGGTGACCTATCGCAGCGACGTTCTCGGTGTGGCCTACATCGACAACCGCTTCAAGCAAGGCGTCTTCACCGACCGCCACCTGGAATTGGTCGAGCAGTATTTCTCCCAGGCCTCGCTGGCGCTGAAAAACGCCCAGCTACACCAGGAGTTGCTCGAGAGCTACCGCTACATCGAGGCGCTGAACAAGGAACTCGAGAGCGACCTGGAAGCCAAGACCGCCAAGCTGGAATCGGTCATGGTCGACTTGGAGCACAAGCAGCAGGCACTGGAAACCCGATACAGCTACGGACGGATCATTGGCAAGAGCCGACGCATGCAAGATCTGTTCCGCCTACTGGACCGCATCACCGATACAGACGTACCGGTGTTGATCCAGGGCGAATCGGGAACCGGGAAGGAGCTGGTGGCACGTGCGCTGCACTACAACGGCGCACGCAAGCAGCAGTCCTTCGTCAGCGAGAACTGCGCGGCGATCAGCGAATCGCTGCTCGAGAGCGAGCTGTTCGGCTATGAACCGGGCGCATTTACCGGAGCCAACAAGCAGAAGAAAGGCCTGTTCGAGCTGGCCAGCGATGGCACCCTGTTTCTCGACGAAGTTGGCGAGATGTCGGTCGACATGCAGAAGAAGCTGCTGCGTGTCCTGCAGGAGGGGGAACTCAGGCGGGTTGGCGGTAAGGATAAGATCCAGGTCAACGTGCGGATCATCTCGGCCACCAACCAAGACCTGCGTACCATGGTCGAGGATGGGAGCTTCAGGCAAGACCTGTACTACCGTCTCAAGGGCGTCACACTGACGCTTCCGCCCCTGCGCGAGCGGCGCATCGACATCCCGGATTTGATCGATCACTTCATGGGGCTCTTCTCCGGAGAACCCAACAAGCCCCGCAAGGAAATCGACCCCCGTGCCCGTGAAATGCTCGAGCAGTACACCTGGCCCGGCAATATACGGGAACTGGAAAACGAGGTACGCAAGCTGCTTGCCCTCTCGGGGCGGGCGGTGACGGTCAATGACCTCTCGCCAGAAATTCGTGGCGACCTGACGCCTGCACGCGGCTTCGGCGCCCTCGCCCTGCGCGGCACGCTGAAAGAGATGGTCGTGGCGCTCGAGCGCCGGGTCATCAAAAACGTGATGATCGAGAACAAGGGTAACAAAACCAAATCTGCGGAGGAGCTGGGACTGTCCCGGCTGGGCCTGCGCAAGAAGCTGGAACGCTACGGGATCCAACAGTGAGCCACAAGCTAAAGGTCGGAGTCCTGCTGTCCGGCTCCGGCACGACACTACAGAACCTGCTGGACCTGTCGGCCGCCGGCTCGCTGCCGGTCGACGTGAAGCTCGTCATCGGCACGAGGCCCGGCGCCTATGGCCTCGAACGCGCAAAACAGGCCGGCATCGAGCAGCACCTGGTTCCGCGGCGCGACTTTCGCAGCGCGCGGGAATTCTCGACCGCGGTCGCGGAATGCCTGCTGCCGAGCGAGCTGGATCTGGTGCTGATGGCCGGCCTGATCCACCTGTTCTATATTCCCGAAGCGCTGACCAACCGGGTGATGAACATCCATCCCGCTCTGATCCCGAGCTTCTCCGGGCGTGGGTTCTATGATCTGCACGTGCACGAGGCGGTCATCGCAAGTGGCGTCAAGGTCTCGGGCTGCACGGTCCATTTCGCCGACAACCAGTATGACACCGGCCCCATCATCCTACAGCAAACTGTACCGGTCGCCTTCGCGGACACCCCCCAGACTCTGCGCGACAAGGTCCAGACCGAGGAACGGGACGCCTACCCCGCAGCGATCCGGCTGTTCGCCGACGGCCGGCTCAAGATCGTCGGTCAACGAGTCGAGATCCTGGCCCCCACCGCCTGACCGCCGCCCCCAGCGAAAGGGTCCGCGGCGTTAGCCGAACGAAAACAGACGAGCAGGATGGCTAGCAGCTGGCCGCAGACCAGCATCCACCGCAGAAAGAACGCGAATCGGACTGT
>CAZANL010000349.1:2727-5553 GCA_964486115.1 uncultured Planctomycetota bacterium | reverse complement strand
GACGGATGTGCTGCTCTCGGGTCTGGAGCGCCATCCGGTAGGCCACCTGGCCATGCGCGTCGACCGAGACCCCGATGATGCGCCCCGGCGTCTGCCTGACGTATTTCTGGCGTGTGGCGAAGAACGCCGCGTGTGGCCCACCGAACCCCATCGGCACCCCGAAACGCTGGGAGTTGCCCACGACCACGTCGGCCCCCATCTCTCCGGGAGGGGTCACCAGGGTGAGGCTCAGGAGGTCGCTTGCGACCGCCACGAGGACCCCCGCCGCGTGCGCGCGATCGATGAACGCCGTCAAGTCGTTCAGGGCGCCGTTCTCATCCGGAGACTGCATCAAGACGCCGAACACCCGGGCATCGAGCGACGCCGCCGTGGGATCGCCGATCTGCAGCTCGATGCCCAGTGGCTCCGCCCTCGACTTCAGGACGTCGATCGTCTGGGGGAAGCACCGTTCGGACACGAGAAAGACGTCGGCGTCGGAGGCCCGCGAGCGCTGGCTGTCTTGTACCCGATGCAGCAGCACCATGGCTTCTGCCGCGGCCGTCCCCTCGTCGAGCAACGAGGCGTTGGCGATCTCCATGCCAGTGAGATCGATCAGCATCGTCTGGAAATTGAGCAGAGCTTCAAGTCGTCCCTGGGCAATCTCCGACTGGTAGGGGGTGTACTGCGTGTACCACCCGGGGTTCTCGAGCACGTTGCGCAGGATCACTGGCGGGGTGATGCAGTCGTGGTAACCCATCCCGATGTAGCTGGTGCAGGGTAAGTTGCCCGCTGCGATGAGGCGCAGTTCGTCGAGCATCGCTCGCTCGCCTGCCGGCGCGGGCAACTCCAGTGGCTTGCGATGACGGATCGCGTGGGGGATGACCGCGTCGATCAGCGCGTCCAGGCTATCGCAGCCCAAGCTGGCGAGCATCTTCATCTCGGCCTCGGGCGTTGGGCCGAGGTGGCGTGGCGCGAACCAATCGGAGGGCTCGACCCGGGTGGCCTGCCCCTGAGACGCGGCGAGTGCAGTCATGGCCTCCTCCCAGGAATGCTCTAGGATTCGCTTTCGACGATTTTTTCGTATTCGGCGGCGCTCATCAGGCCCTCGTAGTCGGCGGGGTTGGACGGCTTGATCTTGAGCATCCAGCCTGCGCCGAGAGGGTCGTTGGAGAGCAGGTCGAGATCGTCGGCGAGTGCATCGTGGACCTCGACCACCTCGCCCCCGACGGGGGCATATAGGGAACTCACGGCCTTGACCGACTCGATTTCGCCGAATTCCTCACCCCGAGAAAGCCCGGTGCCGACCTCAGGCAGGTCGATGAAGACCAGGTCGGTCAGCGCCTCGACGGCGAAGTCGGTGATCCCGATGAGCGTTATCTCACCCTCGTTCTTGGCCCACTCATGACTCTGCTGGTATTTTCTGTCGTCAGGGCGCATGTCTTATCCTGGCCTCTTGTAGAAGGGCAGCTTGATCACCTGCGCGGGTTCCTGGTTTCCGCGGATGTCGACCGCCAAGGCCGTGCCGAGCTTGGCCAGGTCCGGTCGCACGAAAGCCATCGCAATCCGCTTGTTCAATGTGGGAGACACGGTGCCGCTGGTCACCCGGCCCACCTGCTGTTCTGCGTGGTAGATGTCTTGGTCCTGGCGTGGTACGCGCTTGCAGTCGAGTTCTAGGCCGACCAGTTTCTTGGCCGGACCCGCTTCCTTGACCGCCTGGATTGCCTGCTGGCCAATGAACTCCTGCTTGTCCCAGGCCACGGCCCAGCTCAGCCGGGCTTCGACCGGATTGGTCTGTCGGTCGATTTCATGGCCGTATAGCGCCATCGCTGCTTCGAGGCGGAGGGTGTCGCGCGCCCCCAGGCCGCAGGGCAGGATCCCATCGGACTGGCCCTCCTCGAGCAGTCCGCTCCAGAAACCGGCCGCGTGTTCCACGGGGATGTAGATCTCGAAGCCGTCTTCTCCGGTATAGCCTGTCCGCGCGATCGTGACCGGCACACCGAACAGCATGGCGTCGCCAAAGCTATAGTAGCTCATGTCCGAGGGTCTGCAGTCCTCCGCCAGTCGGTCGATCAGCGCGACCGCGCGAGGTCCTTGGATGGCCAGCATCGCTTGATCGAGCGTCGTGTCGGCGACGTCGCCGTCGAGCCGCTCGTCTAGCCACTCCAGCACGCTCTCCCGATTGGAGGCGTTGACCACCACGTAATAGTCGTCCGGTCGCGCGTAGATCAGGATGTCGTCGATGAAGGTGCCGTCGTCGGTCAAGAAGAACGAGTATTTGGCTTGGCCCGGTTTCAGCTTGGTCAGGTCGGCTGGCACCATCCGGTCGAGCGCCTGGCAGATTCCATCGCCTGAGAGGATCAGCCGACCCATGTGGCTGAGGTCGAACAGGCCGACGCGCTCGCGTACTGCGGCGTGCTCATCGTTGATCGAACTGTAGACGACCGGCATGTTCCAGCCGGCGAAGTCGACGATTCGTCCGCCGAGTTGTTTGTGTTGGTCGAGCAGTGGTGTGTCGAGCATCGGACTTTCGGTGGGGCTGAGGTCCTCGAGTCCCGGTGAGAAGGTGCGGATTTTATCACGTGCCTTGGGCGAGTCAACGGACCCTTCTGCCGTACGCTGTCCCCACGTCCAGGCGCTGTCGCTGGGCCTGGGCTGGAGCCGCGGTCCGGGTGCCGGAGCGGGCGGCGGTGGTGTAATGGCCGGCTGGAGAGGGGGAGTAGGGGATAGACTGGGCGGTTCGGCTTCGTCGAAGCGGGGCTCGAGTTCGGGCAGGTCGTTGAGGTCCCGCAGGCCAAAGACCTCGAGGAACAGCGGCGTGGTGCCGTAGAGGTGTGGGCGGCCCACAGC
>CAZANL010000349.1:0-2717 GCA_964486115.1 uncultured Planctomycetota bacterium | reverse complement strand
TGGCCGATGATCCGGATCAGCTTGCGTTCGAGTAATGCGCGCAGGATCGGTCCGCAGCCGACTCCGCGGATCTTCTCGACCTCCGAGCGGGTGACCGGCTGGCGATAGGCCACGATTGCCATGGTCTCGAGCGCGGCCGAGGAGAGCCCTCGGTTGCTCTCCTCGTTGAAAAGCCGTTGCAGGCTCGACGAGTGCAGAGGGCGTGTGCTAAGGCGGTATCCACCCGAGATCTCCTGGATGACCAGCGCGCTGTTGGTCCCCGCGAGTATCTCCTCTAGCTGGCGTAGAGTTCCTCGGACGGCCGCCTCGGGAAGAGGTTCCTCTTCGCTGTCCGACAGCAAGCGCCCGAGATCCTCTACACTCAGGGGTTCTTGTGTGGCGAACAGCAGCGCTTCAGTCCGCTGGGACAGCAAGCTGAGGCTCGCGGGTTCGGGACGGACGGGGACGTCGTGCTCTGCTTCTGGTGTGGGGCTCTCGCTGCTCAAGGCCTGGGACCTGTTAGAAGTGTTGTTCGAGAGGATACTTCTTGCGGAGCTTGTCGAGCCAGTAGTTGATCTCGACGTCGCCGATAAGGGGATAGCGCTCGAGGCTAGCGGCCACCACGGGTTCCAGCGTGGCGTACGCTTTCCGAGACTTCTGGTGCCGATACAAGGCGCGGAAGAGGTGATAGCCCCGCTTCGATTGCACGATACCGCTGACCTGACCCTCTCTCAGCTTGAAGACCTTCTTCTCGACCTCCGGGTCGGCCAGGAAGCCCGGAGTCAGCATTGGCAGCAGGCCGCCGACCCTTCGGCTGGGGCAGATCGAGTGTTGTTTGGCCAGCTTGATGAAGTCTGCTCCTTGCCTGATCTTGCCCAGCAGCAGTTCGGCTTTCTCGGGGGACTTGACAACGATGTGGCGCACCTTGACTGCACCATTGCGCAGCTGGTCGAAACGGACCATTCGGTGTAGGGTCAGCTGGTAGACGATCTTCTCACGCGCGGCTTTCTTGAACTGGTCGATGCTGCGCCCTTGCCGCTGGAGCAACTTGGCGATGCTCATCTGGTACTGTACCTGCGCATAGCCCTCGGCCTTTTCGACCTCTTTGAGGATGTCGGCCTGTAGCTGCTTTTCGGGGATCTGGATGTCGTACGAGGCGTTTTCCATCTCGAGGACCCGCTTGATCAGGATGTCCTGCACCACCTGATCGAAGATCTTTCGGTGGCGCTGGATGATCACGTCGAGTATCTCTCGGGCGTGGATCGGGTTGTCACTGATCTTGAGCATCACCGCAGATTTGCCCGCACGCGTCTCGGCCAGCTGGGGGGTCGGAGCAGGCGTCGCGTTTCTGGGGTTCTCCTGGGTGCCCTCAACGTCCTTGCGGTCCTGGGAGCTTGGGCTGGTGGTGTCAGGCTGGGCGATCTGTGCGGTGCCATCCGGTTGCTCGACCCGCTGCTCTGTTTGTTCGGCTCCTGGAGCCGCAGCGCAACCGCTGAATACGAGGGTGAGCGAAAAGCAGCCGAGGAGCGCCAGTAGGCGTAGGGCAGAGGGCTGGCGGATGTTGCTCATGGCGGCAGAATCATACCAGAGAATCGTGAGCCTACCATGTTCGCATTGCATTCTCGGGTGGTGCGACTACAATTGCATGCTTCCCCATAGCGTGCGCAGCATCTAACTCCGCAGGTCGACCCACGAAGAGAGTCTTCGATGCCATTCCAAAAACTGCCCGGGATGCAGAAATACACCCTGGTGCTGATTACAGCGTTCCTGGCTTTCATTTTCATTGTTCCGTACGCCGCGATTGTTCAGACGACGCGCAGTGACCCGACCGTGGCCCAGGTCGGCGAGCGCAAGATGAACCTGACCGATGAGCGGCAGATGTCGCGGGTGATCGATCAGGTTTATGGTGCCGAGATGCCCCTGGCCCGTATGTTCGATCGGGTCTGGCTGATGGGGAACTCTCCGGGTGTGACCAGCCAGGATCGGTTGTACAACCATGAAACCCTGGCGCTGCTGGCCCGAAAGAGCGGGGTCCATGTCTCGGACGACGAGCTCGACAAGCAGATGAGCTTGATCATCGAGAAAGCCGGTGGGGCCAAGCAACTGCAGGACCGTCTCGCAAGAGTCGGTGTGAGCGAGATGGATTTCATCGAGAAGGTGCGAGAGTCACTGGCAATCGACCAGTTGCTGAGCTTTGTCTTCGCCAAGGAACTCAAGGCCGACTACGACAAGGCCTACAAGAGTCTCTCGAAGGAGGGGCGCCGCTACTCGTTCAGGATGGTGAGAATCGAGCAGGCGTCACTGCGTCGCAGTCTCGATGACACGGTGACCGAAGCGGCCTATCGGGACTATTACAAAGAACACAAGGAACTGTTTGCCACGCCGGCCAAGGCCCTCTTCGAGTTGGTGTACCTGGATGTCGATCAGCTTCGCGACGAGGTCTCGGGCTCGCTCACGCGTGAGGATCTGGAGGGGTATCTCGAGGATTCGGCCAACCGTAAGAAGGTGATCGAGGTGATCCAGGCCGAAGAGCGGGCACGCCAGGAACGCCTCAAGTCGCGACGCGAAGGGTTACCGCGATCGGGTCCCCGGGGTCGCGAAGGGCACGATCACCGCCCGAGAGGCAGTGGGGTGGGGCGCAGGGTCAAGCCATGGCCTCCCGAGGACAACAAAGACAAGAAGGCGGCAGACAAGAAGGCGGCAGACAAGAAGGCGGCAGACAAGAAGCCGGCAGACAA
>CAZANL010000348.1:0-5565 GCA_964486115.1 uncultured Planctomycetota bacterium | reverse complement strand
CCGCGGCAATACCGATCGCCGGCGCCCCCCGCACCACGAGTCGCTTGATCGCATCCCAGACCTCTTCGGCTGTCTGACAGATCAGCTGCTGCTCGGTTCCGGGCAGCAGCGTCTGATCGATCAGCTCCAGCGTGCCGGGCAACTCACCGACCCAGCTCAAGGTCTGGTGAGCCATTACTCCCTCCGCAGCGCGTAGACCGGGTCGATCCGGGCAGCCCGATGCGCCGGAATGATCGCAGCCAGCAGGCTGATACCCACGCCGAACAGCAGCGCGCCGCCGAGCAGCCAGGTGGGGATGTAGAACAGCGTCATCTTCTCCGGGGTCTCCATGAACTTCTGGATCACCAGGTGGAACATCACCGACTCCATCACTCGTCCGACGACCCAGGCCCCCGCCAACCCGGCCAGCGCGCCGAGCAACCCGATCAGCATGCTCTCGAAGACGAACAGCCGGCGGATATCTCGATTGCGTGCGCCGACCGCCTTCATCACGCCGATCTCACGCGTTCGCTCGAGGATCGACATGCTCATCGTGTTGATGATCTGCAGCCCGGCGACTGCCAACGCGATCGAGCCCAGCGCCCCGAGCATGACCTTCAAGCCGAGGAACAGGTATTGCAGCGTCTCGATCAGATCCCACAGGTTGCGCGTGGGATAGTCCATCAGCTTTATCTCGTCGCGAACCGTCTTGACCGCCTGCGGCGTCGGATCATCGACAATCACCGAGACGATCAGGTACTGCTGCCCCTTGGTCTTCGACGACGGATCGAGCATCCCCGCGCTCGGCACGATCTTGAGCAACCGCAAGGCCTGCTTCTCCGGAAGGACGAAGGCATTGCTCGGCAAGCTGAAGTACATGGCCGACGCACCGGAGTCGATCGAGCCATCCTCCTTGACCACACCGACGACCTTGAACGTCTCCTTCTTCCTCTCGACCTTGAAGTCGTCCTGGCCGGGCTTCTTGTCGAAGACGAAGTAGGAGAGCTCTACTTCCTGGCCGACCAGAGAGCCCTTGCCGGCTGTCAGCGAGTGAGCCAGATACGAGGGCACGATCACCTCCCGCGCATCGTCACTACTGAAGAACCCGCCGTCGCTCAGGCTGCCCTTGACCGTGGCGGCCGTGACTCCGGGGCTGACGTTGGTCACGGTCACCCGCTCCTCGACCTTACCCAACTTGCAGTCGCCCGCGATATTGACGTTGGGAAACACATCGGTCACGCCGGGAATCCTGCGAAATTTATCCAGCGCCGCGTCATCCAGCGTCGGGAGCTTGAGCGCCTCTTTCTTCGCACCCGGATCCCTGCGGTTCTTGGCCAGCTGCACCAGGCGTGGCGAGAAAACGCTGATCGTGCGCAGCGCGGGCAGGTTCTGCAATTGTGTCACCACCGCGCGTTCGGCCTGGGCCGCCAGGCTGACCAGCAGCACCATCGCGCCAATGCCGATCGTCACACCGGCGATGGTCAAGCTGCTGCGCAGCTTGATCCGCAGCAATGCACTGAAGGCGTAGACCCAGTAGTCCTTAAACCTCACTGAAACCCACCAATCCGTCGACCAAGGTCACGACTCGATTGGAATATTGCGTGGCGGCATCCGCATCGTGCGTGACCATCAATACGGTCAGACCGTCCTCGTTGAGCTGTTTGATCAAGCCCAGGATCTCCTCCGCCGTATGGGTGTCGAGATTCCCGGTCGGCTCGTCCGCCAGGAGCATCCGCGGGCGGGTGACCAGCGCCCGACTGATCGCCACTCGCTGCTGCTCGCCACCCGATAGCTGAGTCGGCTTGTGGCGCGCACGATCGCCCAGTCCCACCTGCTCCAACACCTCCAACGCCCTGCTCTGACGCTCCGACTTGCCCAGGCCGGCAAATGCCAATGGCAAGGCCACATTCTGCTGCGCAGTCATCGAGGGGATCAGGTTGAAAGACTGAAAGATCATCCCCACGGCGTTCTGCCGGAACTTGGCCAGCTGGTCGGAGCTGAGGGAGGAGAGATCCGCCCCATCGACCACAACGCGCCCTTGGGAGGGCCTGTCGAGGCCCCCTATCATGTTGAGCAACGTCGATTTGCCCGAGCCGGAGCGACCGACGATCGACACGAACTGGCCCTGCTCTACCTCCAGCGTGACCCCGCGCAGTGCCGACACCTGGTGGTCGGCGCTGAACTGATAGGTTCGATGAACATCTCGAACCTCGACCGCATTCATTCTGATGGGCCCATCTGGCTGACCCGCTCACCGATCTTCTTGTTCTTCTCCTCGGTTTCCCGCTCCAGCTGCTCACGATACTTGAGCAGGCGCGCGGCAACGCGATCTTCGGTCAGGCCAAGGATCCGAGCTGACAGCAGCGCGGCGTTCGTTCCGCCCGACTTGCCGATGCCCAGCGTTCCTACGGGAACGCCACCCGGCATCTGTGCCGTCGAGAGCAGCGCGTCCATTCCACCGAGGCTGCCCCCCTGCACCGGGACACCCAGCACCGGCAAGGTGGTGTGGGCCGCCAGCACACCGGCCAGGTGAGCCGCCTTGCCAGCGACCGCGATGATCACCTTGACCCCCTGCTTGGCGGCGTTGAGCGCAAACTCGCGCACCCTCTCCGGCGACCGATGCGCCGAAAGCACACGGATCGAATACTGGATGCCGAATGCGTCGAGCAGCCGCAGCCCTCCGGTCATGGTGTCGAAGTCCGAGTCGCTGCCCATCACGATTGCGACGGCACGTTCACGCATGAGGGTCTTCTCCTGTCAGCATCTTCAATACACGGATATAGAGAGATAGCGTCTTGTGGACGATCTCCTCGGGGAGTTCGGGTGCGGGTGGCGTCTTGTTCCAGTTCTGCGCTTCGAGCCAGTCGCGCACATACTGCTTGTCGAAGCTCTCTGCAGACTCGCCTTCCCGGTAGGTTTCGGCAGGCCAGAAGCGGGACGAATCGGGCGTCAGCACCTCGTCCACCAGCATCAGACAACCATCCGCCAGACCCCACTCGAACTTGGTGTCCGCGATGAGGACACCCCGCTCGCGTGCATAGTCGCTGGCTCGCTCGTATGCCGCCAGGCTAGTCGAACGAAGCTCGGACGCCCAGTCCACACCAATCAGCTGTTCCATCTCGGCGTAAGAGATGTTCTCGTCGTGGGAACCTCTCTCCGCTTTGGTCGATGGGGTGAAGATCGGCTGGGGAAGGCGGCTGAACTTCTTCAGCCCCCCTGGCAGAGAGATCCCACAGACAGAGCCTTGGGCCTGATACTCTTTCCAGCCAGATCCAGCGAGGTAACCGCGGACAATGCACTCCACGGGAAACACATCGCATCTCTTGACGAGCATCGTGCGCCGTCCCAGCAGCTCTGGATGATCGCACAGCGGCTCCGGCATGCTCGTCACATCTACCGAAGTCAGGTGGTTCTCGCAGGTCTCCCGCAGCAGGTCGAACCAGAACTGCGACATCTGGGTCAGGATTCTGCCCTTACCCGGTATCGCAGTCGGAAGGACCACATCAAAGCAGGAGATACGATCCGTTGCGACCACGGCAAGACTCTGGCCCAGATCGTAAAGATCACGAACCTTACCCCGATTGAGCAGCTTGGCGCCGGGGATCTGGGTGTCGTAGACCGTTTCCATGGCTCGATTTCCCCAGTAAGGAGGTGGAAAACGGAAACGATACCTGCCAGTCCTCCGACGGTCAATCTTGAATGCGTTTTAGCGCTTCAGCAAGTTGACCAGGCCGTACGTCACCAGATCGGGATTCTCGATCAGCCGACGGCGACAGTAAGCCGTCCCATCCGCAGCGGAGAGCGCGAACGGCAGGTAAAGGCGCACCGTCACCGGCTCACCGACATCACAAAATGTCCCCTGCTTGAGCTGGTTGATCACATTTTCACGCGGGACGCCCAGCAGCATCTGGACCTCGTACCGGTCGGCCGGGATCTGCCGGGGCAACACGATGTCCTTGAAGAAACGCTCCAGCACCTCTTCATCGTGGGTGGCCAGCTCGACAAAACACCCCTTCTCGAACAGCCGCGCACACTGCTCGAGAAGTTCGTGCTTCATCTTTCGCTTGTCCGTCAGGGCAATCCCGGCCGGCTCCAGATAGACTCCGATGACCATCCGGATTCGAGCACCGTCCGGCAGGGCCTCGATGTCTTCGGGCGTTCGGAACAGCCGCGACTGCAGTACTGTCCCCACATTCTTCGCCCCTCGATCGAGGAGCACCTTGAACAGCTCCAGCGTGGTGCTGGTCCAGCGGTGGTCCTCCATGTCCACCGTCAAGCGCACCCCCTGAGCGGCAGCCGATCGCGCGATCTGATCGATCGTGTTGGTCAGCGCGATCTGATCGAGCGCAATCGAACCGGTGCTGTCCTCATTGCTGACCGCAAACGCCGAGGGCTTGAGCGAAATCGACGGACGCGCCAGGGCATCAGGATACGTCTCATCCACAGCCAGATGCTCGGCAACTTTGAGATAGGTCGAAGTGGCGGTTGCGACCATCGAGCCATCACTGGCTGCCTCGCCCAACAGGTCGATCGTCGAGAGTACACCTTGCTCGGCGTAGAGTTCTCGGGCCAGCGTCAGAGCAGACTCGAGGCCAAACCCGGAGAGATAGCGGCGGGCAAAGAAGCGGATCATCACGCTGGGACTCACCTTCAGTCCCAATTGCTTCAGCGCATTGAACATAAGGACGCACTATACCACTCCAGACCACTCTCGAAAACTCCATGGCGAACCATCCTTCGCAGGACCAGGAAGCAGCCTTTGGCGATCCAGTGAGGTCAGTCCAGCCGACGGTCACGAAGGACGGAGCGCAATGGCCAGCCCGCCGAAGGGCACCTCCGGAGCCCCCCCGACCAGCTCACGATCGAGATCGAGCCCATCCATCCTCTAGATACGTACCCAGAGCCCACCCGCGCTGCGGCAAAATAGGCACCAGATAGCAGAGAAAACCAACCACGAAAAGCGGGGTCAGCAGCAGCGCCATCAGCACACAGAGCAATCATCTGATCGCGCACCAGCGGGATGCGGAGGACCGCATCCCGCGCGGCAGTTGGACCGCTCTATTTCGCCGGCTGTTGCTCGACCGGTTCGACTACCGGATTGTCGACCTGCAGCTCTGCCGGGCGAATGCGGGAGATCACCTCGTTTTCCAGATCGAGCAGGATGTCGCGGTTCTCCTCCAGAAAAGCGATCGCGTTCTCCCGACCCTGCCCCAGCCGCGTATTGCCGAACGAGAACCAGGCGCCACGCTTCTGCACCAGTCCCTCTTCGATACCGACGTCGATCACTTCTCCGACCCAGCAGATACCCTTGTTGTAGATGATGTCGAACTCGGCCTGCCGGAACGGCGCAGCCACCTTGTTCTTGACCACCTTGGCCCGGGTCCGATTGCCGACCACCTCATTGCCGGACTTGACCTGGCCGATTCGACGGATGTCGACCCGAGACGAGGCGTAGTATTTCAGTGCCCGCCCACCCGGCGTGGTCTCCGGACTACCGAACATCACGCCGATCTTCATCCGGATCTGGTTGATGAAGATCGCGCAGCAGTTGTTCCGCGATATCACGGCGGAGAGCTTGCGCATCGA
>CAZANL010000347.1:0-5568 GCA_964486115.1 uncultured Planctomycetota bacterium | reverse complement strand
CCGATCCCGGTAGCTCCGACGGCTGCCAATGGACCGGCCCAGAAGCCCGCGCCAGGCAATGGCGAGTCACCGACCCGCCCCGCCAGCATCGGGCTGGCCCCCCCGGTCGAGTTGGTGGTGGCGCAGCGTTCTCCCAGCATGGCGACCACGCCGATCGTGCCGGTCGGGTGCAGCGACTCGTAAGGTGTTTCGAAGTTCCAGAACTGGGACAGGTCGATCTCCAGCCAGGGTTTGCGCCAGCTTGGCAGGTCTCCCTGGGAGAGCCTGGCGCGGACCTGGTCGAACTTCTCCCTGGCTCTCTCGGTCGCCGGATCGTAATCACTGTGTCCCCGCGCCCGGGCGAAACGGACCGCCGCTTCCCCGGCCAGCAGGATGTGTGGGGTCTGGGCGACGTCTCGGGCGACGCGTATCGGGTTACGAACGCGCTGCAACGCGGCGACCCCGCCGATCCTGCCCGACTGATCCATCAGGGCCGCGTCCATCTCGATCGTCTGGCCGTCGAGTCGGTAGCTCGAGCCGGTGCCCGCGTTGTAGGTCGGGTCGTCTTCGAGGATCACTGCGCCGGCCACCACCGCCTCGCTCAACTCGAGGCCCGACTCCACCGCACTGACGACCGCCTCGACCGCTCGGACGCAGCCATCACTCAAGGCCGCGGGAGTCCCCACGCCGCCGTGCGCTACCACTCTCAGTTGGTCGGTCATTTCCTGGAGCTATCTATCCGTTGCGTGATTCCGCCGAGGGGCGGAAGTTTCGATCCATGCTGTCGGAGTTTCGGGGCCACTCACCTGCTCTCAAAGCGACAGCCTCGCCATTCTCATAACGGATTCTATCACTTACCATGTAGCAGCGATGAGTGAAACCGCCTTGCTAGACGAACAGATTCACCGGGGAGATCCCGATAAGCCTCTGGTGCTGCTGATTCACGGACATGGGACCAGCTATCGTGTCTGGCGTGACCCTTTCAGCGAGGGCTTGCGGGACGCAGAGAAGGTGATGGTCCCGTTCGACTTCGTGATGACGGACTTCGGTGAACCCGATCCCGAGGACCCGTTTCGCGGGGAGGGGAAGCTGTCGTCGGTCCTGTTCTCCACGCCGCTGCGCCGCAAGTCGGGGTACCGGAGTTACTGGGAGGCGTTGGTGGAGGCCGGTTACTCGCTCTACACCTGGAGCCAGAGCGCGCCAAATCGGTCCGTGACCCGGGTGATCCACGAAGTGGACGAGGCGGTCCGCCGTGCCCTCCAGGTCCATCAACGCGAGCAGTTGATCCTACTCTGCCACAGCCGCGGTGGGCTGGCTGCTCGGGCTCACCTGAAGGACCCCGAGGCAAATCCGGCTGCAATTCGGGCGATGATCCAGCTCGCCGCGCCGAACCAGGGTAGCCGAGTGGCTGGTTTCAGCGAGACGATCGGCAAGTTAGGGCGTAGTCGTCTGATCCCCTTCCTGTTCGGGTCTCAGTGCCACGGTCTGGCGGACAAGGAGTTCTTCGATACCGTCGGCAAGTACGTCGTCGAATTGCTGAAGTACTTGACCAGTTCGGCGATCAAGGAGCTCAAGCCCAACTCCTCGTTCATGAACAGTCTGTCACGCGAGGTGGGCAAGGAGGCGGCGGCGGGTGTGGAGTCCCACCTGATCGTCGGCAACTCGCCAGCCTGCTTCAGGATGTTTATCGAGGGGTCACCTCATCGCGAGTTGCTCAAGGTGACCAGCGGGTTCAAGAACCGTCTGTGGCCAGCCGAGATTCGAGATGAACTGGGGGACGGTTTGGTCGCCGTCGAGCGGACGCATCTCGAATACGCCACCGAATACCCGCCCTACCCGGTCAATCATGGCACGATCCTGATCGACCCCGACGTCCAGCGTCACGTGCTCGAGTTGCTGGCCAGCATCACCAGAAACTCGCCGTAGCGGTACGGCACACGTTCACGTTCGTGGAGCGCGACCAGCTGCCGATGATGCTGCTCGGTCAGCTCCGGCATCACGCTCTGGTAGGTCGGGTCGCAGAAGTAGACTCGACAGCCCAGGGGTCGTCCTTCGCGTGCCTCGCAGGTACCGGTCGATGATTGATAGGGACAGGTCTCTCCAATCGGCTCGTTTGGAGGGCCGTGCCGCAAGAACAACTCCTGCAACTCGAGGTCGGTGACGAATAGCGAGTGTCCGTATTCGGCAAACCGGCAGCAGCGTCCGCTGAGCTCGCAGACCGGCCCGATCGCCTGTAGCTCACGGTCGAGCGCTTCGTAGAGCTGGCGCAGAGCCAGGATCTCGGCTGACGGTCTGTCGACCCGTTCATCGTCGTGGTCCTGCGAGCGTCTGTCTGTCATCGCTTCTCCGGTGATCATAGCGTACCGCATTTGCTTGTGACAGCCTGCCGCCGCAGTATCGTCTCGTCTCGGTCGTGGGCCGAGCGGGGTGTCTACCGGCAGATCGAGACAGATAGCCCGTGGCTGATGGTTGACAGGATAGAACTCCGCGTTGCACAATCATCACGGAATCCTCCTCGACTACACGGGCGGTCTGTCCCGGTTGGAGCAATATTGATGAGTTGGCTCACTCGTTGCGTTGGCCTGTTCTCCCTTTGTGTTCTCTTTGCGGCGCCTGTTCACCCGGGCTGCCCTGGGGGTGGGTCTCCACCTCGGCCGCGCCCGGGCCCCGATCTGAGCGGCAGCTCGACCGCCTGGGAGCCTTGGTGGGCGGCTCATCGCGAGCTCTACTTCACGATCGAGCGCAAGCCGTTCAAGAAGGACGAGGATGTGAAGAAGGGTAGCGCGAGCCGCTACAAGGACCTCCCCCGCGCCAAGGCGATCGAGGCGCTGGAGAAGGCGCTCAAGGACAAGCAGCGTGCGGTTCGGCTGCAGGCGGCCGTGGCGCTGGGTAAGATCGCCGGCGAGGCTCAACGCGAGCAGCTGGAGCGGCTGGTTGACCGGGACAAGGATCGTGAGGTCCGCCTGACGACGGCGATGGCTCTGGGGCTGCTGGGGCGCAAGAAGTCGGGGGCCAAGCTGGCCTGGCTGCTGAACAATTACAAGAGCCACGACATCCATCGGACATACGCTGCGGTGGGGCTCGGCATGATTGGCGACCCGACGGACTCCGAGCTGCTGACCAAGGTGTTGCAGCGTCACGACTCGCGTAGCATCCACATGTCGGTGTTGATCGGGATGGGGCAGCTGCGGGACCCCAATGTGGTCAAGATGGGTTCGCGAATTCTGCTCAAGGTGAAGCAGCACAAGCTACTGCGTGTGACCGCCGCTTACGCGATCGGGATGCAGGGTACCGAGAAGGCACTGAAGGTGTTGTCCCAGGCGGTCGAACTGCGCAAGGACGACAAGATCGTCCGTCGTGCACTGGCGCTGGCGCTTGGCAACAAGCTGCCCGGCAAGCTACCGGCCACGTTGCTGCGGCGAATGATCACCAAGGACAAGGATCAGTACACCCGGGCCTTTGCGCTGCTCTCGCTGGCCCGCTACCAGAACCCGAAGTCGACGTCGCTGCTGATCGAGGGGGTCAAGAAGTCGCCGCTGGCGCTACGGGGATTCGTGGCCATGGCGCTTGGGCTGCAGGGAGACAAGAAGGCGATCCCGACCCTGCGCGAATTCCTCAAGAAGTACAAGCGGAACAACTCGCATCGTGCCGCGGCCCTGCTCGCGCTGGGCATGCTCAAGGACACGGCGACGATCCGGGAACTGGCGGAGGGCTTGGGCAAAGAAAAGGACCTGGGCGTGCTGGGCTACGCGGTCACCGCGATCGGTCTGTCCGGCGACAAGTCACTGGTCTCGCAGGTCGAGGACGTCTTCAAGGCGCGCCAGAATGACACTGGACTGAGCCAGGCTTGCACGATCACCCTGCTCAAGCTGGGCAGCAAGCTGCCCTATACACTGCTGCCCAAGACACTGACCACGGGCAAGAAGCTGGGCAAGCGAGCCGCTGTCCTGGCACTGGGTGAGACGGCCAACCCCGAGATGGTCGATGCGCTGTGCAAGGCGCTGGCGGGCGAGTCGGATCGTCGAGCCCGTGCGGGCGCGGCCTTCTCGCTGGGGCATCTGTTCGATCGCTCGTTGAAGTATGGTTCGCTGCGCAAGCTGGGTTTCCACTATCTGTTCCAGATCACTCCGCTGGACAGGAGCATGCGCCACATCTTCAGCATCGAGGGCAACGGCGTCTTCTAGTGGAGCTGGGGCGTGCGGCGGGTCCTGCGATCCGTCGGGCCGCCGAGGTCAATCCAGTGAGATCGCTCTGCCCGCGACAACCAGGATGGCTGAGTCTGCGATCTCTGCGACGGTCTGATTGGCCAGCCCTAGCATCTCGCGGTAGGCTCGCGCCATCTGAGTGGGGGGGACGACGCAAAGTCCGACCTCGTCCGAGACGATGAAGGTGACCTGAGGTCCGGTCCGCGCGACTTCCAGCAGCCGACGTGTCGGTCCGAGCCAGCGTTCCAGCCCGTTCACGCCGGATCGCAGGTAGGTTCCGATCACGTCGTCGGCTCGTTCGCGAATCAGGTGAGCGACATGTCCGGCCAGGGAGTCGACGACCAGCCCGCTGTCGGTCGCCACGGTCTGGAGCGCTTGCCGCTCGAGTCCGGGGCTCTCGACGGTGGTCCAGGTTTCTGGGCGGCGTTCCTGGCAGTTTTCGATGCGCCGGCTGGTTTCGTCGTCGAACGGTTCGCCGGTGGCGAGGAAGGTGATCGGTAGCCGGGTGCGGGTTGCCAGCTTCTCGACATACTTGGTCTTACCGCAAACCGCGCCGCCGAGCACCAGGATGATCTTGCCCACCGGAGCTATCCCGCGACGATGTTGACGAGCTTGTTGGGAACCACGATCACTTTTCGCACGCTCTTGCCCTCGAGCTGGCCCGTGATCTTCTCGTGGGCCAGCGCTTGCTCCTCCAGTTCCTCGCTGTTCAGCCCCGCCGAGACCTCGATCTTGGCCCGCACCTTGCCGTTGATCTGTACGATCAGCGTGATCGCTTCTTCCGCTGTCGCCGCCTCGTCGAAGTCCGGCCAGGACTGGCGGAAGATCGACTCGGTGTGGCCCAGCCGTTCCCAGAGCTCCTCGGCAAGATGCGGTACGAATGGGCTGAGCAGCACCACGAGACTCTCGATCGAGTGGCGCAGCACGGCCCGACCGGTGTCGTCGGTGGGTGCCGGTGTGTCGCGGATGGTGTTGGAGAGCTCCATCAACCCCGCGATCGAGGTGTTGAAGTGGAACCCGCCCTCCATGCTTCGCGTGACGCGCTCGATCGTCTGGTGCGTCTTGCGCAGCAGCTCACGCTGGGCGTCCTCGGTGACCTCACCGATCGCGGGCGGGGAACCTGCGTCCCGGACCACATCGAGCGCCTTGCCGACGAAGTTCCAGACGCGGTGGATGAAGCGGTTGCAGCCGGCCACCTGATCACCCTGCCACAGGCAATCCTTCTCCGGTGGTCCGACGAACAGGGTGTAGAGCCGCTGGGTGTCCGCGCCATAGAAGTCGATCAGCTCGTCCGGACTGACCACGTTGAGCTTGCTCTTGCTCATCTTGTCGACCGTGACCTCGGTTCGAGTCCCACACGACTTGCAGGTCTGCCCATCGACCT
>CAZANL010000346.1:3047-5576 GCA_964486115.1 uncultured Planctomycetota bacterium | reverse complement strand
GCGCCGCAGCGGGTGCCGATCGGGCGAGTCGCACAGATTGCTCTGTTCGCGCTCGTCATCGTGCTGGTGATGATCGTTATCTTCTGGCGGCCAGAGAAAATGAACACGGATGCGCAATCAGCTGGGGAGACTCCGCAGGCTCAGTTCGAGGAGCGCTCGCTGCCTCGCCAGCAGCCCCTGGTGGTCACCACCACCCGGGACACGAAGCAGACGCGCAATTCACGCAGGGTCGTGCCGGTGCGGTCACAGCCGAAGCAGCAAACCCGGAGTATCGTGACCAAGACCCCCGAGAACGTGACAGCCAAACCATCCAGCCTGTCGCCCAAGGGCATGGTCGCAAAGACGCCAGTCGCGGGGCGCAAGACGCCGGTCAAGGCTTTGGTGCACCACACGATGAGCGACGACGACACGCTCTATAGCATCGCCCAGAAGTACTACGGACGGGGTTCTGCCTGGCGACTGATCGCCCGGGCAAACAAGCTGAACAAACCCAGCCAGGTGCCGCTGGGGACTCGGCTGCTCATCCCACCCACGGCGGAGTTGCGCCAGGCGGACAAGAAAGAAAGCGAAACGGTCCAGCGAGAACAGACCGCGTTACCCGCCGGCGCAAAGTGGCATAAGGTCCGTTCGGGCGAGAACTACATCAAGATCGCACGACGGTACTGGGGCACATCGAGTGGCTGGCGCAAGATCATGCAAGTCAACGGCTTCGACGAGCAGCGACTGCCAGTCGGCAAGCGAATCATCGTGCCCGCGCGCTAAGCGGCGTGCGCCAGTGCGACTGGCCGTCGCCACCCGCTGACCGGGGGTGACGCACCGATCAGTTCGTGTCCGATCCGGTCACCGGCGGCACGCCGCCCAGCCCGGCATCCTGCGGCCAGAGATACCCGCAGACCCGCACGCCATCCGCCTGGTATTCACGCTCGATCAGCGCACCCCGCTGTTCGAGTAGCGCCAGGCGAGAACCTTCGGCATAGGGGAGTGTCAGATCGAACGGCACCATCTTGGCCAGCAGGTTTTCACGGATCAGTCCGGCCAGTCGATCCAGTCCCTCCCCGGTGTGGGCCGAGACGATGACGTGCTCCTCGCATTGAGCCTGCAGCCTGACCAGTTCACTCTTGTCCTGCACACGATCGGCCTTGTTGAAGACCGCCAGGGTCTCAGCCTTGTTCAGTTCTAGCTCGACGAGCACCTCGTTGACCGCGTGCAGCCGGAGTTCCGCCTCGGGGTGGCTAGCATCGATCACATGAAGCAGCAGTGGAGCGTTGGCCGCCTCTTCCAGAGTGGCGTGAAACGAGGCCACCAAGTGGTGCGGCAACTTGCGAATGAAACCAACCGTGTCGGAGAGGAGCACCTCGAGCCCGGTCCCCAGTCGCCAGCGGCGCGTGCGAGTCTCGAGGGTCTTGAACAGCTGGTCCCCCACCGGCACCTCAGCTCCGGTCAAGGCGTTGAGCAGGCTGGACTTGCCGGCATTCGTATATCCGACCAGGCTGACGGTGTACGCCCGATCAGTACGGGCCGCAACTTCGCGCCGCTTACGCTGTTCGATCTGGGCCAGCGCCCCCTTTAGCTCGTTGATCCGACGCTGCATCAGCCGGCGATCCGTCTCGAGCTGCTTCTCTCCAGGACCCCGCGTACCGATTCCGCCATCGATGCGGGACAGGTGCGTCCACATCCGGCGCAGCCGGGGCGCCTCGTAGATCAGCTGGGCCAATTCCACCTGAACCCGGGCCTGATGCGTCTGGGCATGGTCGGCAAAGATGTCGAGAATCACTTCGCTACGGTCGACCACCCGGCATTCCAGCTGCTTTTCGAGGTTGCGCACCTGACGCGGGGACAGCTCCTCGTCGAAGACCACCAGATCGATGTCTCCCTGGCGGATTCGTTCGGCAATTTGTTCCACCTTGCCCGGGCGAATGTAGGTGTCTGGCCGAGGGTTATAGACTTGCTGCGTGAACCGGTCGCGCACCGCGACCCCTGCGGTGCCCGCCAACGCCTCCAGTTCCCGCAGCGACTCGTCCGCCTGGTACTGCGGCTCCCGTCCGTGACGAATCCCGACGAGCACGGCGCGCGCTTCCGTCTCCGGGTTCAGCTCGATCGGTGTTCCTTGCCTGGTCCCCATTATCCGTAACACACAGTGTAATACCGGTTCACCGGGGATGGGTTCAACCCGCTCCGCCCCATTCGCCTAACGGCACCCATTCTATCTCCTGCTGACCGAGCACGATGCTGTGACGGGCCTCAGCCTCCTTTTCGGGGTGATCGGTGCGGTAGTGCACCCCCCGGCTCTCAGTTCGCGCAAGAGCTGCACGCGCCATCAGGTGCCCCAACTGCAACATGTTTTGCAGGGCCCACCCGGTTGGTCTGAAGAAGGTTCGGCGCCAGATGTATCGTCCCCAGAACTCGAACTGTCGGAGCGCCTGCTGCAGACCATCCGCACTGCGTTCGATCCCGACATGGCGCCACATGCAGCTGCGCAGCGACCGCTGGAGATCGGACATGTCGATGGCGCCGCGTCCCCCCACCACC
>CAZANL010000346.1:0-3037 GCA_964486115.1 uncultured Planctomycetota bacterium | reverse complement strand
CCTCTTCGCCGGTCCACGCCGCATCGAACTGCTCCAGCGCAGCATCGGGCAAGGACCGCGCCAGCGCGGCCGCTCGACGCCCAGTCACCAACCCTTCTAGCAGTGAATTACTGCCCATGCGATTGGCGCCGTGCAGCCCGGTGCAGCCGACCTCGCCGATCGCCAACAACCGATTGATCGATGTCCGCCCGTCGAGGTCTGTGCGGATGCCTCCCACCATGTAGTGCGCGCTCGGCCGAACGGGAATCATCTCCTGGGAGAGGTCCAGATGAAACGTACGGCATAACTGGGCGATTCTGGGGAATCGCTGGAGCACCTGCTCGCAGTCCAGGTGCCGCAGGTCCAGATAGACGGTGGTGTCTTCGGTATCCTTGAGCTGGCTGACGATCGCCCGGCTGACCACGTCACGCGGAGCGAGCTCGGCGTCCGGATGGACATCTGGCATGAAGCGCTCACCGCGGGTGTTGCGCAGCTGAGCACCTTCGCCGCGAACCGCTTCGGAGATCAGCGTTCGGCTCGAGCCTGCGATGTACAGCGTCGTCGGATGAAACTGATAGAATTCGATGTCAGCCAGCGTGGCCCCAGCCCGCCACGCCATCGCCAGGCCGTCTCCCGTCGCGACCTGAGGATTGGTCGTCTCGCGAAACAGCTGGCCGCTCCCCCCGGTCGCCATGACCGTCAACTGTGCGGCGACGAACTGGAATTCGCCATGCCGAGTGAAGATCAGCGCGCCCTGGCACTCCCCGTTCTCGGTCACCAGATCGAGGGCGAACGTGTGCTCCATGATACGCAGCCGTGGCGCCGCCTCGGCTTGTCCGATCAGGCTGGCGATGATCTCGGCGCCGGTCGAGTCGCCCCGTGCATGCAACACTCGAGCCTCGGAATGCCCTCCTTCACGGGTCAAGTCCAGCTCATCCCCCGTGCGGTCGAAATTCGTGCCCCAGTCGATCAACTCTCGAATCGCGGCAGGAGCGGCGCGCACAACCTGTTCCACGACGGAACGTTCGCAAAGCCCATCGCCAGCCACCAGTGTGTCCCGTGCGTGTGCGTCGAATGAATCGACCGAGCTCATCACGGCAGCCACGCCCCCTTGGGCCATGTCGGAACTTGACTGAACCAGTTCACCCTTGGTCAACAGCAGCACCGAGGCGCTCTGAGCCGCCTCGATTGCGAGCCGTAGACCGGCGATACCGCTGCCGATGACCAGCACCTCGGTCTCGAGCCGGGGAAGCCGACTTGTGTCGAAGGGAACCAGATAACGCGGGACTTGCATTAGGACCGCTGATTATAATGCCCCGTCATGAAGATCGAGACCCTGAGTGGCGGATTCGACAAGAACTTCACCTACGTCGTGGCTTGCCAGCGAAGCGGACAGGGGTACGTCGTCGACGCGGCAGCCCCTACCTCCGAGATCCTGGCCGCCGCCGATCGGCTGGGTGTGACCCTGGAGTTGCTGATACTGACCCACTCCCACATCGATCACATCACCCACGCCAAGGACCTGGTCACGCAGGTAGGGGGCCTGCAGCTGGCAGCCTACGGGCGAGAAGCGGCTCAGCTGGCGCCGGCCGATCGCTTCATCGAGCTGGCGGAGGGACGGTCCTATCAGGTCGGCGAGCTATCGTTCGAGGCGCTCCACACCCCGGGCCATTACCCCGACTCGATCTGTATCCACTGCGGCGATGTATTGTTCTCGGGCGATACCCTGTTCATCGGTCGCACCGGCCGGACCGTCGGCGACCGCAGTGACACACGGGAACTGTACCGCAGCATCCGCGACAAACTGCTGCCCCTGCCTGACGAACTGACGATCTATCCGGGCCACGACTACGGTCCACAGCCGACCGACACGCTCGGCAGCCAGCGGGCCACGAACCTGTTCCTGCAAGCGACCGACGAAGAGGACTTCGCCAGGATGATGGCCGCTTACGAAGCCAGTCGATGACCGGGTTGCCCACGCCGGGCACCCAACTCCCGGTGGAGCAGTTGATCGAGGGAACGGATGGCCCCGGGGCCATCAAGGAGATGCTCGGCGACGAGGGGCTGTTCTGCGCGTTCATCAAGACCGAGTGTCCGACCTGCGAACTGCTGGCCCCGTACCTCGACCGGATCGCCACCTACCACGGTCGGACCGACCTGCCGGTGCTTATTGTCTCGCAGAACACCCCGGACCAGATCGCGTCGTATGCCGAGCAGCTAGACCTCTCACATCCCATTCACCGCGACGGCGAGCCCTACAACGTGTCGTCGGCGTTCGGCGTTCGAGCGGTGCCCACCTGCTTTCGCATCGACGAGACAGGTTTGCTGATCCGGATCCAGGAGGGATTCGCCAAGGCCTTTCTGGAGGACCTGGACGCCGAACTGTCGTCGATCACCGGGCGTACCCCGGCCGATCCCTTCGAGAATGCCATCGATGTGCCTGCACTGCGACCAGGCTGAGTCTCGAAGAACGCAGCGGGCTAGTTCAACTCGCCAGATCAACACCTCAGCGCAGTGCCTCGTCGTGAACCTCGGCCACTGCCGACGCGACCCGATCGACGTCCTCGTCACTCAACCCCGGATGTACGGGGATCGAGAGCACGCGACGCGACAGATCGATGCAGTTGGGCAGCGCGGCCCCGCGATCGTATTCACTCATCGCCGGCTGCAGGTAGGTCGCCAGCGGATAGTGTACCCCGGTCGCGATTCCCCGATCGGCCAGACGTCGAGCGAAGGCGTCACGGTCGACCGACAATCGGTGCAAGTCGAGTGACAGGGTGTACTGCTGATAGACGTGCGTGGCGCCTTCGGTCGGCCGTGGCAACCGCAGCCCCTCGAGCCCTGCCAGCTTCTCGGTCAGCCGAGCTGCGTTGCCCTGACGTGCGGCATTGAACGCGGGCAGCTTGGCCAGCTGGGCCAGTCCGATCGCCGCAGCGACCTCGTTGGAGCGGAAGTTGTACCCCAGGACCCGGTGGTGATAGCGGCCTTCCTGCCCATGGTCCTTGAATCGCTGAAGCTTGGCCCGCAGGGATTCATCGTGCCCCAAGACCATCCCCCC
>CAZANL010000345.1:0-5587 GCA_964486115.1 uncultured Planctomycetota bacterium | reverse complement strand
GGCGGCCCAGAAGCGAATGCAGGGTGATCGGGCCTGGGATCGTATGTTGGCAGCCGAGAAGTCGGGAGACCTTGAAGCGGTGCGTTACTGGTCGAGCCAGGTTTCGGTCAACTACGACGGCGCCACGAGTCTCTACCTGCGGGTCCTGAGCGTCGATGCCTCGGTCCAGAAAGCGTTTGCTCAGCGTGTCGGGCTGCTCAAGAAACGACTGCGTCACGCGCTGATCACCGGAGACCTGGCCGGCCAGACGCGCTTCGCTGGTGACATGCGGAGTGTTGCCCAGGATCCTGCTTCCAGAGCGGGGGCGGCCGTGTCTGGCCTGCTCAAACTGGACACCGTACCCGCCGGTCTGCGCTTCAGTATTTTTCCGCTCCAGCCGGACGGTGGCCGGCTGGTTCAGGCCCGGCAGGCGGTTGCGCGTGGCCGAACGCCGACGCCGGACCTGCGGTTGGCGATGGGGCGGTACCTGATGTTGATAACCGACAATGAAGGGGGCTCCTTGCGGGAGTCTCTTCTGGTCCTGCCGGGACAGACGCATACGGTGAGGTTGGAGGTTGGCGACAGCGGGTCATTGCCAGAGCAGCTGGTCTATGTGCCGGGGGGAATGATCATCACCGGGGGAGATCTGGGCGCTCTGGGTCACCGCCCGCGCCGGGTCGTTCGGGTAGCGCCTTTCTGCATCTCCAGGTTCGAGGTGACGGTGCGTGAATACCAGGAGTTTATCAACGCCCTCCCGGACCGTCGGGAGCGGCAGACACGTGCTCCTCGCAGCGCGCTTGGCAACAAGCTGATCTGGCGCCAGGCCGCAGACGGAGAGTGGGTCCTGCCCGCCGGCCTGAATCCCGAGCGGCCCGTGAGCGGCGTCTCGTGGGAAGATGCCGTGGCCTTCACCCGCTGGCGGAGTAAGCGTCAAGGGCGCACGTTTCGGCTCCCCACGGGCGACGAGTGGGAATGCGCGGCGCGCTCCTCTGACGGACGGTTCTACCCCTGGGGCATCCGCTTCAGTCCGGGGTTCTGCCTGTCAGGGGACCAAGGCGGAGCGGTCATCATGCTTGCGGTCGGTAAGAAGCCTCTCGATCGAAGCATTTACGGGGTGCAGGATATGGCCGGATCCGTGCGAGAGTGGGTTGCCGACTGGCAGTCTGAGCGACTGGCTCAACGGATGATTAGGGGTGGTTCTTACCTGACCGGGAGCCAGGCGGCGCGCGCGGCTTCGATCATGGGGCTGCACCCGCGGCTGGTGGCGCCAGATGTCGGCTTTCGCATTGCCAGCAATCCCTAGCTAGCCCTCTCCTGTCGATGGTGGAGGGCATGTCGGCCCGATCTTAGCCCCATCATCGACAGCGCCGCCATCTCAAGTGTGTTGGGGCGGTGATGCTCCTGCACTTGCGGCAACGGTCGACTCCGGCAGGTCAAGACCACCCCCGAGAGGGGCGGAGCCTAGCCGCGCTGCGAGATCTTGGTTATCGCGTCCTTGGCGAGATCCTTGAGTTCGGTGTCGACATCCTGTAGCAGGGGCTGGAGGGCTTGGGCTGCCCTCATGCTGCCGATTTTCCCTAGTCCTCGGACCGCGTTTTGGCGGATCTCGCGGTCGAACTGCTTGTTCTTGATCACCTTGAGCAGCAATGCTTCGATCTTGGTGTCTCGAACTCTTCCAGTGCGGGCGAGCGCTCGGACGAACGCAGCTCGCTGGTTGTTCTCGAGCTGCCCCCAATGCGGGAGCAGACCAGCGGCGAGCATCGGGTCGGCGCCGCGCCAGTGAAGGCAGTGCAGGATGGCCTCACGCAATCCTGGGTTTTGCTTGAACAGCGAGACCAGTTCCTGAGCCCAGATACCGCCGACCGGAATTCTCGTGGCCACGAAGTCGCGGCTCAATCTTCTCTTCCAGGACGACCCCGCCGCGGTTTCGGCCGGGATGCTGGCGACTTCCTTGAGCACTGGGCCCAGCACGAGGGGCCCCATGTTGAGCAGCGCCTGGTAGGCATTGCTTTCGACGCTGACGCGCAGGCCGCCTTCGCGCAGAATGCGGAGTATGGCTGGTACGGTTGAGAGGCTGCGCAACTGTCCCAGGGAGGTGAGAACCGCTCCCCGCAGAGCGTAGTGGCTGAGCCCCTCGCAGAGTGTCATGGCGACCGCAGGGTCACCGATGTTGCCCAGCGCCTCTGCCGCAGACTTACGGAGGGCGATGTTGTTGCTCTGGAAGATCTCGACCAGCAAGGGGACGCTTTGTTTGCTCTTGAGGGCTCCTAGCCACTCGATCAGAGCTCGCGAGTAGGAACCTTGCGTACTTGTTCGCAGCGCCTCGATCAGCAGTGCGCCTGCCTTCGGATGTCCAATACGAGCAATCAGATTTCGTCCGGTATCGCGCCAGCGTGTATCTGCGCTGAGTCCGGCCAACAGGCGTAGCAGCACGCGAACCGCCCGCGTTCCCTGAGCCTGGATCGAAGCGGCCAGCTCTTCGGTCGGATCGTCGTGATACTTAGCGACCAGTGCCTCGATCTCTGTGTCCTTGGCGCTGACCGGTCCCGGCTTGGGCATGGGCTGCTCGGGCCGCCTGAACGTGCTGGAGTCGAGCGGTGGGCGCTGGGCGTCCTTGCTCCAGTCCAGGACGCTGACGCCTGCCGTGACGACCAGTGCGAGAAAAAGCACGGTCCAGACACTGCGTGCACGAAACTTATTGACGATCATCCTATTCTCGAGTCACCCATTCTATAGTTGTCCAGCGTAGTCTACCATTTCAATCACATGTCGTGGACTAAACTTGCATCCGGGGTCTGGCAGTTGGGGGCCGAAGTGGTCAAGGTCGATTATGAGCAGCATGGTGCTCCGATCGAGTGGGCCAGCGTATTCGGTCGGGAGGGGCCGCTGGCCCTCGAGATCGGGGCGGGCAGCGGGGAGTTCTTGACCCGGATGGCACGAGAGAACCCCGATCTGGATCACGTTGCAATCGAGTTCAAGCACAAGCGGGTCGAGAAGTTCGCCCGCCGTATACGCAAATCCGGACTGACAAACGTCCGTGTGATCTCCGGTGAGGCGTCACAGCTGATCTCCTGCCTTTTCACGCCCGAAGCCCTGTGCGCTGTCTATTTCCTTTTTCCGGATCCCTGGCCGAAAAAGCGGCACCACAAGCACCGTTTTCTCAATCGATACACGCTGGAGATCCTGCACGATCTGCTCCGGCGGGGCGGCCTTTTGCATCTGGCTACGGATCATCCGAGCTACCTGGACTGGATGAGAGAGACGGTTAGCCATCACACCGGCTTCGAGGGACCGACCTACGAGGATTCCCAGAGCCCATTCGGTTTCCCCACGCGCTACGAGCAGTACTGGCTGGCGGAGAACAGGCCGATCACCTACATGAGCTATCGGCGCTGCGATGCCCGCTAAACGCTCGACCCGGCCAGTTTCTCGGGTCGCGTCCGCGGTCTGGGTTGCCCTAGACGATGTCGTCGGGGTGAGCCCGTTTCGTCGCCTGGCTTGATCCCGACGCGGCCTGATCCAGGTCGCTCACATATCCCGCAGCCGAGCGTCCCGCCTCAGCCAAAGCACCTGCTGCCGATCTGCGCGCGCTGACGTCCAGGCGGCTTTCTAGTCGTCCTCGCCAGGCACGATGTACTGCCCGCCGAATTCTTCGGCCAGCCGGGACATCAACTCCTTGGCATGCTCGCCGACGCCGATGGTGTGCACCTTGACCTTGCGCGATTTGTTCCACGTCATCACGGCCTTCATCATGTCCGAGACCCAGTCCTCGTTGATTTTCTTCTTCCCCGACTTCTTCCAGTAGATTTTGCCGGAGGTCGGCCAGCCGTCAGTCAGAAAGAAGATCGTGTCGACGCCCATTTTGTAGTTGGAGATCTCTGTCGGCTTACTCGTGCCGTCCAGCGCAAATCCACGCCGGAGCGCGCCGTAGATGTTGGTCGAGTCCTTTGGTTTCAGCTTGCGCAGCATCGAGCACGCCGAGCCGACGTTGCCCGGGCTCGCGCCGACCAGGCTCTTTTTCCAGGCCCAGACCTTGCTGTTGTACCAGACGATGTTGAAGTTGGTTTGCGGGTTGAGTTGCTTGAGCGTGAAGATCAGCTGCTCGCGGGCCAGGTCCCATTTGGTGCGAATTCGTTTCCAGGGTAGGGTCGCCTTGCGCACCTTTCCCTTGTCCTTGCCCGTGCCTGTGAGCGTCACCGTGATGTTCTTTTTGGGCTTCTTACCGGTGTACTTGTCCCCCATGCTGCCGGAGAGGTCGATGACGAACACGATCCGCTTGGAATAGATTTTGATGCCGTAATAGGTCGGTACGGATGTGACCGAGCCGCCGGATGTCTCACCCCCGGCGTTCTGGCGTTTGGTTTTCTGCTCTTCCTGGTCGTTGCGGAAGGAGTCGTGTCCTCCGCCCTGCAGTTCGTTCTCCGCGTTGACCTTCCACCAGGACTCCCAGGCTGGAATACTGTCGTGATCTTCCCCGGTCATCGCGCGCAGCGCCCGTAGGCAGTCGCCCCGCAGACGCCCTTGCTCTTTCTTCAATCGCTCGACCAGCGCGGGAATCGCCCGCTTGTCCATGAAGCGGACCAGCGCCTCCATGGCGGCATACCGCACGTGCCAGTCTCGGTCGTTGAGCAGGGCCTTGATGATGTCGGGTATTGCAGTCCGCTCGCCGAGTATGCCCAGGGCGTCGATCGCGGCCGCGCGGGCGTATGCTTCCCTGCTCTTCTTGAGCAACTTGTGGAGGGCCGAGGCGATCTTCGGATTGTTGATCTTGGCCATCGCCTCGCAGATCGTCGCGCGCTTTTCTGGCAGCATCCTCTTGGTGATGTTCTTGACGATCCAATCGATCGCTTTTTCGTTTGTCGTCGAGGCGAGGGCTTCCTGGGCTGCCTGGTTTACCTCATCCGATTCGAGGTACTTGGTCAGGATGTTCCAGAGGCGCTGGACTGCTCGATAGTCGTCTGCCTTGCCCAGTAGCTGGCAGGCCTCCACCTTCTGATCCTGGGTCCACAGTTTGGTGAATTCCTTGCGGATGTTGCTCCACTCTTCGTTGGTTACCTCGGCTTGGGCGCTGCCGGGTAGCATCAGGATGGCGAGTGCCAGGCTCAGCAGGAGAAATCGTGTCATTACCTCAACTCCAGATGTGGCTGACTTCACGGCGCAATCGTCGCGCGTCGGAAGTGCAGGCCGAATTCGTTCTATGGCCGCAATTTCTATGCCAGGCGCTGTTTTGCTGGGCCCGACACAAGAGGTTAGTCCGACTGAATTACCGTAAATCACTGTAAACGGGGCTCAGCCGGGCCCCGTAAGGCTTTCTTTACAGCGTAAATGCAATGTTACCAGAATGACGTCGGGGTCACAATCACTGCCGGTCAGGTTACGTGGTGGGCTCGGACGTTACCCGGATGTAACGTCAGCTTCGCACCAGTGAGAGGCTCACGCCGAGTCCGCCCGAGACACACAGCGTAGCCAGGCCCGTTGCCGAGCCCCGCCGGATCATCTCGTGCAGCAGGGTCACCACGATGCGCGTGCCGGTTGCGCCGATCGGATGCCCCAGTGCGATCGAGCCGCCGTTGACGTTCAGACGGTCCTCGGGAATGGCCATCTCTGC
>CAZANL010000344.1:0-5597 GCA_964486115.1 uncultured Planctomycetota bacterium | reverse complement strand
GGCTCCAGCAAGAGGTGAGAGTTGCGCTGAAGGCTGTGCCCAAGCAGCGGGTCGACAAGCTGCTCGCGCTGGTATCGCGCTCCGGGCGGTATGTGGTTGTCGTGACGCGTGCCTTCCGCAGTCTGCCGCCGGCGGAGCGAGTCGAGGCCCACAGGGGATTGCGAGAGCTGTTGCCTGGCCTCTCGCGCACGCAGCGGTTTTACGTCATTGAGGCGCTGGTTGGTGAAAGCCGGGTCAGCCCCACCACCTGGTCCAGGTACGCTGCCTTTCTCACGGATGAGAGTTCGATTGTTCGCCTGGGAGTGTTCATTCTTCTGGCTAAGCAACGGCGTGCTATCGAGGGGGTGCGAGAGGCTCTGACCCAGGCGGCCGAGAAAGAACTAAACGCTGGCGTCCGGCAACAGATGGAGGCGTATCTCAGGGCGCTCAACCGGAGGCGGTAGCGGACGAAAACGCGGCTGATCAGGTCGCCGGAGGGGGAGTCGAGGCCAGCCGCTCGCGGATCAGCCGCCGCAACGGTTTGCCGACCAGGTTCTTGGGGATCTCAGGCACGACGTGGATCTCGCGTGGCACCTCGTAGCTGGCCAGCTGCTCCCTGCAGTGAGCGATCAGGTTTTTCATCGCGACCGCCTCCTCGCTGACGATGAAAGCGGTCGGGATCTCCCCGTCGATTTCGTCCGGCCGGCCGACGACCACCGCTTCCCGCACCGCTGGGTGCTCGAGGAGACACTCCTCGACCGTATTGGGACTGATCGAGTAGCCGCGAAACTTGAGCAGATCCTTCATCCGGTCGACGATCGTCAAGTATCCATCCTCGTCCATCACGCCGACGTCGCCGGTTCGCAGCCAGCCGTCGACGAGCGCCGTGGCCGTCGCTGCGGGCTGGCGCCAGTAGCCGAGCATGATCTGTGGACCGCGCAGGCGGACCTCGCCGGGTTGGCCGGCCGGGAGGATCCGAGCGGGATCAACGGGGTCGGTGATCCGGCACTCGGTGTCCTGGACGGGCACGCCGACCGTGCCCTGTCGGAATCGCTGCGGCGGGTTGTTGTGTGACTCGGGGGAGGCCTCGGTCAGGCCATAGCCCTGCTGCAGCGGCGCGGTGGGGCAGAATGTGTCCCACCGTTGTTTGAGCTGTCCCTGGCTGAGCATCGCGCCGGCCTTGACATGGCGCAGGGTTTTCAGGCGCGTTGCGTCGCGTGTCGGGCACGAAAGCAGGCGCTGGAACATCGTGCCGCTGCCATAGAGCACCGTGCAGCCGTGCCGCTCGACCAGCTCGAAGACCCGCTCTGGCTCAAAGTGGGGTTGGTCAGGGTCGAGCACCAGCGTGCCGCCGACCGCCACGGTCGAGTTGAGGCAGCAGCACATGCCCCAGGTGTGGCAGAGCGGCAAGATCCCGAGCGTGACCTCGTCGTCGCTCCAACCGAACCAGCGAGCATTCTGCAGAGCGTTGGCCACCAGATTGCGATGTGACATCATCGCCCCCTTGGCTTGCCCCGTGGTGCCGCTGGTGTACTGCAGCACGGCGACTGTGGTCGCGGAGTCGATCGGCGCAGCGGCAGGTGGAGTGGCCTGGTCCGTCCACTCCGGAGGCTGGACGCGTGTTCCTTCCAGGTCGCTCAGCTCGGCGATCCGATCGGCTGTTACGATGACGACGGCGGGGTCGGTGTCGGCGATCTGCGCTAGTAGCTGGGCGGGGGCCAGGGCGGGGCTGGCTGCGCTGATCACGGCGCCCGCGCGCAGTGCGCCATAGTAGCTGGTGACAAACTCTGCCTGATTCGGCAGCCAGAGCAGTACGCGGTCCCCCGGCTGGATCGCCAGTCCGGCTGCCGCCTGCAACGCGTCGCTCCAGAGCTGCCTGTAACTCCAGGTCTGTGTGCCGGAGATCAGCGCTCGCTTGTCTGGCCGATGGCGTGCATTCTGCTCCAGTAGACCCCACAGGGGGATGTCGGGATAGGAGACCGTCGCGCAGAGCTCGGCGGGGTAAGCGGCGTGCCAGGGTTGACTCATCGGGCGAGCATAGTACCATCCCGCCCCGTGAGAACGAGGTCACTCCTTCTGATACTCTGCCTGGTCGGATGCGGAGAGCAGCCGTCCGCCGGCACGCGGAATTCGAGGTCAGCAGCCTCGTCTTCAGCGGGCTCCAAGCCGGCGCCGTTGCCCGTGCCGTCGGCCCAGCCCAAGACAGCTCCGGCTTCCAACCCGACGACGGCTCCGGTCTCCAAACCTGCTCGCTCCCCGAAGCTGAGTGCTTCGCCGGCGGGCAAGCCGCTACCGCCGGCGAGGCCGACCCGGAACAAGGAGCCAGCAGTCGACCCCGGGCCCAAGGCAAAACCGGCCCCCACGCCGGATCTCGAGCGTGAACTGATTGCTCAGAGCGCCCGGCTGTGTGCGGCTGGCAAACATACTGAGGCGCTGGCTGTCGCGCTGAAGGCGATAACACTGGCCGCGGACAGCCCGGAAGGCTATCTGGCGGCTGGGCTGGCGAGGGCGCGGATGGGTCGGCTCGACGAGGCGCGGGAGGATTGTGACGCCGCCATTCAGCGGGCACCCAAGCTGGCCCGGGCTTATTTCAATCGGGGTAACGTCTGGATCATGGGGAAGGCGCTGAACAAGGCCTTCGCCGACTTCACCCAGGCCCTGGCACTGGACCCCAAGCATCTTGGCGCGTGGGCCAATCGGGGGTCGGTTCGTGCACTGAAAGGCGACCTGGACGGTGCGATTGCGGATTACACCGCGGCGTTGAAGGTCGACCCGGACTACGTGCAGGGCTATATCAACCGAGCCTCGGCGTATGCCCGAAAGCGAGATCTGGAACGGGTCGAGACGGATCTGGAACGTGCAGCGGCGCTGGTTGCCAAGCTGCCTGGACGTGAGGCGGAGGTGACGCGCAGCCGGATCGCCGCGATGCGCCGATCGATTGGACGTCTCTGGCTGCGCAGGCTGCTCAAGGTACGCAGTGTGGAGGAGCTGGCGCCCTTTCTTGAGCTGCGGGATGTCGAGGTCCGGAGAACGGGTTACAAGCTCCTGTTGGGTCTGGCCCACAAGGAGGATCGGGCGCTGGCTCTGGCCGGGCTGCGTGATCCGGACAAGTTCGTCCGCACCTACGCCGTGGCGGTGCTGGCCAAGATAGGAGATTCGGAATCTGTGCCAGCGATGCTGGCTCGGATGACAACCGATAATGAAGAGGCCGTTCGTGGCGCGATCGTGATGGCGGTCGTGCGTCTAGGCCGGCTAGAGCAGGTGATCCAGCCCCTGGTCGACCAGCTGGCCCGGGAGAAGAGTACCTACGTCGTGGAGGTTCTCGACCGGTGCTTGCGTGGGCTGACGCAGGTCGAACCCCAGGTGACTGTCGACCTGGCTCGACTCGAGCCTGGTCGCAGCAAGCTGGTCGCTTTCTGGAACAGCTGGTGGAAGGCGCGCGCCAAGGAGAAGCGTTGATGGCGGCGATCTCTCTGGCCCAGCTCCAGCGTGAGGTCAAGGCTCAGGGAGACGCCCAGCGGGCTATCCATGACAAGGCCTATCACAAGACATCTTTGACCTGCTGGGGGGTGACGGCTGTTCGCTCAAAGCAACTCTCCCGGAAATTCAAGGAGGCGTTTCTCCTGTGCGGGGCCAGGCAGCAGCGCAAGCTACTGGATCAGCTCTGGAGCAGTGAGGTGCTGGACCTGCGGATGATCGCGTTGGGACTCTGGCAATACATGGCGCGCCAGGAACTGTTTGCCAGCGACTGGAAGCATGCCATGCGCTGGGCCGGCTCGGCGACCGGCTGGGCCGAGCTGGACACGATCGCCAGCCGCTGTGTGGGACCCTTGCTGCTGGCTTTCCCGCAGCACTACCGGGCGCTGCGCAAGCTGTCCCGGCACCGCAACCTCTGGCTGAGGCGGCTGTCGATTCTGGGGCATCTGCTGCCGTTCCGTAAGGAGCAGGGTCAGTGGTCGGAGCTGCGGGACACGATGTCCGAGTTGCTGCAGGACAAGAACTTCTTCATCCGCAAGGCAATCGGCTGGCAGTTGCGCGAGATCTCGACACGCCAGCCCGAGCTGACGATCGCGTTCGTCGAGGCCCACGCCGACCGGATGTCCGGCTTGTCTTACCGCGAAGCGACGCGCCGGCTGGACGCGGCCAGCCGGCGGAGGCTGGACCGGTCCCGGCCACGGTAGCGGCCTGCTCGTCGAGCGGGGGCAGCGCCGGCATCGTCTCATTCGACGCGATCTTCCACATGCTTCTCGCGGTCCACCGGCTGCTCTATCGGAGGATCGCCCGCTGGCTGCGCCCCGCAGGGCGCTTCCTCGCGACGGTGAGCAACGAGGAGTGGACGGGCGAGGAGGTGGAGTACGTCGGTGTCCCGGTGGGCCGGGTGTGCTGGAGCCACGCGGACGAGACCACGAACCTTCACTGGATCGAGGAGGCCGGGCTCCGCGTCGAGCGGGCGGAGTTCGTGCCAGAAGGCGAGGCCGGCCCCACCCTCGTCCTCGAGCGCGATCCCTCTGCCGGTGGCCGCGAGCCGTGATCGACACGGCCCTCGTCCGACGGCTCCTCGCCTCGCAGTTCCCTGACTGGGCCGGCCTGCTCGTGGAGCCGGTCTTGCCAGGCGGCTGGGACCACCGGACCTCCCTGCGTTCGCGACCGCACTCGGCCGGTTCCTCTCCGCCCTCCACGCGATCGATCCTGTCGTCGGACCGCAGCCCGGGCCCCACTGCTTCTTCCGCGGGGGCTCCCTCGAGCTCTACGATGGCGAGACGCGGCGGGCGATCGCGGCGCTCGCGGGCCGGATCGACGCCGCGGCCGCGTCAACGGCCTGGGAGGAAGCCCTCTCGTCCCTCTGGGCCGGCCCGCCGGTGTGGGTGCACGGAGACGTGGCCGCGGGGAACCTCCTCCAACGGGAGGGGCGCCTGTCCGCCGTGATCGACTTCGGGGGCCTCGCGGTGGGGGACCCCGCCTGCGACCTGGCGATCGCATGGACCCTCTTCTCCGGCTCCGGCGAAAGCCGCCGCGCATTCCGCGACGCTCTCCCCCTCGACGACCGGACCTGGGCCCGAGCCCGAGGCTGGGCCCTCTGGAAGGCGCTCATCACCTGGGAGGAGGATCCGGCGAGACTCCCCTCGGAGCCGGATCGCCGACCCTGGCGGATTCGGGCAGAATGACGGCGGGGCGAAGCCCGTATCCATGCGCTTCCATGCGCTGGGTGAGCCACCGGATCGTCAGCGACGATCCGGTGGCTGTCGGTCCCTTCAGTTCACGGGAAGTCTATTCGTAGGAGATTCGAAGCTCCTTGAAGACCACCGCTCGGGTGATTGGCGTGCTGCGGTTGAACACGCCGACACTCAGGGTGCCGGTCTGTCCGGCGAAGCTGCTCATGTCTTGCACCAGAGTGTCGAGGCTGCCGTCGGTATAGATCGTGCGGAACCACTGGAACGGTCTGCCGTCGTTGTCGGGGTAGAAAGTGACCCAGACGGTCGCAGTCTGGGGGGTGAGCTCTCTGACGGCCTGGATCGAGATCCTCGGGCCGCCCCCCCGCAGCGAGTAGCGGTGGGGGCTCGATGCGGCGAAGCCGACCCGTACCCGCAGCACGGGGTTGTCGCTTCCGTCGACTGGCG
>CAZANL010000343.1:0-5599 GCA_964486115.1 uncultured Planctomycetota bacterium | reverse complement strand
CAGGTAGCCACGCCAGCGCTCGATCGCCTCCTTCCGCAGCGCCCCGGCAGCGCGCGCGTCGTACCCGAAAGAGCGGCCGGTGCAGCGCCGCAGCGCACCCGCCGCCTCACGCCTTACGGACTCGCGCTGATCGACGAGCAATGAGAACAAGACCGCCCTCCCCTTGGGCCGTTTTTTGGCCAGCCCCAGGTCACCCAGAATCCGCAGGCCACTCTCGGGGGCGACGCGCAGCAACCGGTCCAGGTCCCGCTCGAGAAAGACGTCGACCTCCTCCCGCCCCAGCACCGCCAGTGCACGCGCGGCAGCGATTCGCACGCCGAGGTCGTCCTCCTTCACAGCCCGCGCCGCCTCGGTCCCGCCCAGCGCCAGATATCTCGGCAGATCGCTTTTCACCGGGTAGGTCGGCATGCTCGCCACCTGGTACTTTCGCCCGAGGTGCTCCATGATGCCCAGCCCCCAGCGCTTCCCCGCGGCCCCGTCACGCGAGATCAGGTCGACGCCCTTGATCAACAAGGCGATGTCTGCCTTGGGGTCCAATTGGCCCACATCATGCAGCGACCGCCTGGTGAGCTGGCGGTACAATCTAGGCGGGTCGCCGGGCTTGACCCATTTCCTGATCCCCCGGATCATACTCAGCACACTATCCGGTCCCGAAATCTCTACCAGGCGCTGTATCAGACGCAGGGCAGCCCCCTGTCGGGCCCGTGCTCGCTCCGAACCGGTGGCGCCATTCTCCAACTGCTCTACATCGCTCAGCCGGACCGGCGCAACGACCGGACCATCCCACCAGAGTAATGACTGACGCACTGCGGGCCGATCGAGCGACACGGTGGGCAACCAGTAGGCCTCCATCCTCCGCACGGCGCCCCGGTCGAACTGATGCGCAACCCGCCACACCACGTACCGGCTGATTCCCTCCAGCACCCAACGTCGCTCCTCGCCCGAAATCTCCGCCGCCAGCGAGCGACGAGTCCAGGCATAGACCAACCCCGACATGACGCCATCCGCCAGTGCATGGTTGCCGCGACCATTCCAGGGCTCACCTCGGTTCAAGACGGGCAGGGTCAATCGCACCCCTCCGCTGGTCAGCCCGCTCAGCAATCCCCGGCCGGGTGCGGGGGTACCCTCACGAAACTCCGCCAGATAGATCTCGCACGGCTCCGACGACACCTTGACCCCCAGGACACGCTGAATCTCGGTGTCCAGCTCGGCGATCACATCGCGTAGGTCTCGGGCCAGCCCCAGCAGTCGATGCGGGCAGCGAATGGTGACCGAACGCTCGACCACGTTCGTCTCGAAGCTGACCGTTGTTTCGGACTGGCGCTGCGCGGCGGTGCGCAACATCGCCGCGGTCGCCGGTTCGTCCCCCCGGGGTACGGAACGACAGGCGGACACCAACAACAGGCCTCCTACCACAATCAGTCGCACGACATGCACCGGAAAGCCCCCTATGGATGGTATTTGACCGCGTTCGAACTCCCATATATATACCCCCCTGCCGGGACGGGCAAGCGTACAATACAAACCACGGTGGCGGCAGGGATTATCTGGGTTGACAAGACTTCGACGCCTGCTATCCTCTCCACCCTTGTCATGGGCGCATTGCGGGTTGACATACTCACCCTCTTCCCACGCATGTTCGAGGGAGTGTTCAACGAGAGCATTCTCAGACGCGCCAAGGAGAAGGGTAAGGTGGACTATCACGTCCACGACATCCGTGACCATACCCGTGACAAGCATCGATCGGTGGATGAGCCGCCGTATGGCGGCGGTCCAGGAATGGTGTTGCGTCCCGAACCCGTGGTGCGGGCCGTGGAGGCCATTCCCGGATACCAGCAAGCGCGTCGGATCCTGCTGACCCCGGTTGGCCAGAGGTTTGATCAGGCGCGGGCCAAGACACTGGCCCGCATTGAACACCTGATCCTGATCTGCGGCCACTATGAGGGGATTGATGAGCGGGTAAGGTGGATCCTCGAACCGGAGGAGGTTTCGGTCGGGGATTTCATTCTGACCGGCGGCGAGCTGGCGGCGATGGTGGTCGTCGACGCGGTGACGCGTCTGCTGCCCGGCGTGCTGGGCTGCGAGGACTCGACGATGTGCGAGTCCTTCAGCGAGGGTCGACTGGAGTATCCTCAGTTTACCCGCCCGGCTAGCTACCGGGGGCATGACGTGCCAGACGTGTTGTTGTCGGGGCACCATCAGAAGATTGCGGATTGGCGCGACAAGATGTCGGCCGAGAGGACATGGACCAGACGGCCCGACCTGCTGGAAGGAACGCATGATGCAGATCATCAAAGAGATTGAAAGCCAGTACCTGAAAGAGAGCTTGCCTCAGTTCAGCGTCGGCGACACGGTGGATGTACACGTTCAGATTCGCGAAGGCGAGAAACAGCGGATCCAGATCTTCAACGGAACGGTGATTCGCCGCAAGGGCTCCGGCGTCCGCGAGACCTTCACGGTTCGCCGCATCGTTCAGGGAGAAGGGGTCGAGCGCATCTTCCCGATCCACTCCCCGAACGTGGTCGACGTGGAGATCAAAAAGCGCGGCCGTGTCCGGCGCGCCAAGCTCTATTACCTGCGCAAGCGGGTCGGCAAGGGCGTCCGCGTTCGCGAGAAGTTGTGGATCAAGGACAAGTCCAAGAAGGTCGAGAAGCCGACAGAGCAAACCCAACACACACCGGCTTCCACGCCGGAAGCCGCCGCCCAGGCCTCAAAGCAGAAGTCCGAACAGGCCCGCATCGGGAAGAAGAAGTCGGTGGCTGACCGGGCAGGCAAGAAGAAGGCCAAGAAGGAAAAGCGCAAGCAAGCCAAGCAGAAGAAAAAAACTACCGATACCGCACCGGCCGAAGCCAGCGCATCAGAATAGGACGGGTGCTGCGCGCGCTGCTCGGCAACCGAGGCGAACGGCTGGCGGCGCGCCATCTTCGACGGGCAGGCTTCCGCATCCTGGCCCGCAACTATCGTGCGCTCGACGGCGAGATCGACCTGGTCGCCACCGATGGTCAGGTGGTCTTGTTCGTCGAGGTCAAGACGCGTCGTTCTCATGCGCAGCGGCTGTCCCAGTCAGTCCCTCGCACCAAACAGCAGCATGTCGTTCGGGCGGCTCGTTCCTTCATCCAGACTCGCAGATTGACACACCTGCCGGCGCGCTTCGACGTCATTCTCGTCGACGCCTCCAGCTCACCGGCGCGCCTGGAGTGGATCGAGGGGGCTTTCGAGGCCTGAGCTGCGAGGGCGACTGGTACTCCTGATCAATGGTCCAGCACTCCGGGAGCCGTAGCCCGGAGTTCGCTCAACCCGACATCAACTTCTGACGGGTTATTTCGAGCAACACGTACAGGACGAGCAGACCGACGACCGAGCAGGCGGATTTGACGTAGGGCAGCTGGAAGGCGAAGTGCACCGCCAGAACGCAGAGCACCATCGTCCAGATGTAGAACGTGTACCGTAGTGAGGTCACCAACTTGAAGGTGGTGGAGTTAGTCTCCTTGAAGACCTCCTTGCGCAAGCTCTGCGAGAAGTCCGTCTTCTGGGCATGGCTCATGTTCTTCAGGTCGCGATTGATGAACAGTCGCTCGAAGTCGACTTGCGGGCGGTACGTCAGCGCGATGACCAGTCCGAGGAGTGAGAAGACCAGCACCGGCAGGTGCGCCAGACCGCTGAGCTGGAGCACCCGTCGATACTCCCCCTCACCATCGAGCAAGATGGCCAGGCAAGCCAGGATCCCCGAACCGAGCACCCAGAACAGGAACATGTTGATCGCGAAAGCGAACAGACTGATGCCAAAGCCGAGGTTGGCCATGCTCAGCCCCTCCTGCACGCGAGCGGGCATGCGATCCATCACCCGGCCGTACATGATCGCCATGTCGATCACAGAGATCATCAAAGCTCCGACGAAGATGACGAATGGTGCCGCCAGCTTGATGTCCTCCCTGCAACGTGCCCGCATGAACCGAATGGGGCTCCACAGGATCTCGAGCGCTTCAGCCATCGGGGTTCCTCGTGTCTCGTATTATCATCTCGGATTCAGCTGAATGATCTCAACCCAGATAGCTCAGCGCCACCCTCGGCGTCAAGTATGCTTCGACCAGCGCAGCAGCCACGATCATCCCCAACGACACACCGGCCGTCCACAACATCTGACGCACCTCTTCTTCGCGGGCCAGACCATCACCCCGGAGATAGCGGGCAAAGATCCAGGCCGCGCGGAAGCCCACACCGCCAGCCAAGCAGAACGCCGGGACCTCGAGTAAACCGTGGGGCAGCAGAAAACCGAAGATCACGCCATTGGCTATCCCGGCCTGCTTCAACGTGGCCACCGCCAGACCAATCTCCAACCCGAACCAACCCAGGTAAAACAAAGCGTAAAGCCCGATACTGCCAACCCCAGCAACCAGCAGCATGGCGGTCGCCATCAGGTTATTGAGCAGGAGCTTTCGAAGGTGGGCGTGCTGATCCTGCTCGGCGGATTGCCTGAGCTCGGCAAGCTTCGCATCACGCTCAGGAACAGGTGGCTTGAGACGCCCTTGGTTGACGGCAATCAGGCTAGCGATGAGCGGGAGCATGAAGACGCCAGCCGCCAGCAGGCCATAGATCACAGGCTGCCTGCAGGCAGCCCGACATGCGCACAGCGAAGACATGGCTTCATTCTATTCTGGACACAAAAAAAAGCAGCCACCCAGAGTGTGGGTGACTGCTTTTTCGATTTCAGTTGGTTTGGTCTTCGCGTACTTACGCGAGGAACAGCACGATGCCGAGGAACTCGAACAGCGAGCTGCCGAAGGCGCTGGCGAGCGCCGAGCCGACCGATTTGCCAACCGCGAACATGCTGTCCATGGTCCCGACCTTCAGGAAGGCGGCCAAGTCTGGCAGGATGGCGGTATTCATTGCGACCAAGGTCAGCACCAAGGTCGACAGGACGAGAGTGGCTTTCGTCTTGGACATCTCTTCACTCCTAAGTAGCTGTAGTACCCTATGAACCTACAGGCCTCTGCAGGCCTGTGCTGGCCCGTTTCTTACGCTTCTGGCCTTACGAACTGCCCTCCGTTATGCAAGGCCCATGCCAAACTGCTCTTTTTGTGATCAATATCGCAAGTTGCTATTCCGGATGAACTTATGACGTGTAGCGAAGAGACGAGAGGCCTAAAGGGGCCCCGCAGAGGCGTTACTTTTCGTAACTGAAGGCTGAATCGTAACACTGTCAGTCCCAGGCCAGGCCGGTCGAAGCCCCTCGACTCAGACCCTTTTGGGCCGTCGTCAGGGCGGATTTCCTGCATTCTCGGTGGCCGGGGCCGGGGTACTGTTGATCCCACACGGCCAAGGAAGCTACCTCGACCGCCTCCTCCCCGCGCCCCTCGACCTGCCTGGCGCCTGCCGACATCCCGCGGGACCGAGGCCGTCATCGACGGCCTCGGTGCTGCAACAACCTGTACCTGGCTGATGCGCTGCAAGACTGTTGCCCTACCGGACTGTTAGTACGGTCCCCAGGGGCCGTAAGGTCCCCAAGGACACGGCGGCCCCCAAGGCATCCCGGGATACAGGCGTTTTAGCCATTGCTGCCACCTATACCACCATTGATACCACCAAAACTGCCCCCACT
>CAZANL010000342.1:0-5612 GCA_964486115.1 uncultured Planctomycetota bacterium | reverse complement strand
GGAACAAGCAATATCGCAGCGATGACACCTGCGATCACCCCTCCTCCATGCTCGGCCAAGGCTAGCAGGGCGGTCGGCCCGATCTCAACCTCCTGGCCGGTAGACAGATTCAGGGCCACTCCGAGCCCAATCAGCGCACAGATGTTGTCCAGCGGCGCCCCCGCCAGTAACGCCGCGGGCACACGTCGCTGCGATCCGGTCAGTCTCTCCAGTAATGTGAGCAGACCGGGGATGACGATTGCGGGAGATATGGCGGCAACCAGGAACCCGAGGACAGCGGACGCCGACCAGCTCAGGTCAAGTAGCCAGTGACTTGCTGCCGCCACAGCCGCGGCGTCACAGCACATGGGCAGGGTACCGAGCAAAACGGCCCACCGACCGGCCTCACGAAGCTCCTGGCGGGAGATGCCCAGTCCGGCCCGCAGAAGAACGAGGGCCAACACCCCCAGGCGAACCGGCCCGGCGATCTTGGTCAGCTGTAGCTCGCCAGGACTGCAGTAGAGGTTGGCGACCAGGACGCCGCCGCCGATCATTCCCAGCAAGGGCGGCAGTCCGACTCGCTCGGTCAGGCGCCCCAGCAACCAGGCCGCCAGCAGTACGGCCAGGCACTGACCTAGCAGTGTCAGTTGCGTTTCACCGACTTTTTCATCACGCGCTTCTGTTCACTCCCCCACCACTGGCTCCACTTCATGTGGTCGATCCCCAGCTCCAGATACGTCTCCTCGGACAGACCCAAGATTCGGCGCAGTGTCTGGGCGACCTGCCAGCGAACCCTCAGGTTCTCGTCTTTTAACACCGGGATCAATTTGGGGACGAACCGGCGGTCGTTGAGGGTGGACATCTCGCGTAGCGCATTGATTCGCTCGGAGAAGGTCGTGCTCTTGAGAAAGCGCTCGATCAACACCGGACCACGGATCGCTCGAATACGTGCGTTGGCCAGTGAGACGATATTCTCGTCACCCAGCTGGATCGCCTTGCGGTATGCCTCAACTGCTTCGGGGAGCTTGTTCTGACCCTCCAACGCCGTGCCGAGCAAGTGAAAAGCTCGCGGGTCATCGGTGTTCTCCTTGAGATAGGTCCTCAGGTCCAGCACAGCCCTGCCCCACTGCCGTCGTTGCAGCATCAGCTCCGCCCGTCGCCAGTAGAGATCGGGTCCCGCCACCCCTTTCCCGATGAGCTTGGTGATGATCCGCCCGGCCTTGTCGTGCTGCTGCATCGCGTCGTACAGCAAGGCCAGTTGCTTGAGGGTCGGCGTGTGATCCTCCTGCAGCATTATCGAGCGCTCGAAATCACGCAGCGCCTTCTTCTTACTGCCAGATTTGGCCAGCAGGCTTCCCCGCTCGTAAAACAGGCGACCCAGGAACTGGGCCTGGGTCAACATCGGCAGGGTGGCTCCCTTGAGGTTGTGTCGACGAATATGATACTGCAGAGGACGCACATCTCCCTGCTGAGCCGGCACCAGACTGAGCATCGGTTCTCCGGTATGTCTCACGATGATCTCGTCGCCTGCCGTCACGGGATAGAGCGTCAATCCGACCGCGCGCCCAATGACCAGATAAGCCAGGACGAACTGCAGGTTCGAGCCCATGCGATTACTCAGTAGATCCGAGATGAACAGATCTCGCGGACGGGTCGCCTCGATCGGCTTGTAGCGCAGTCCGAAAACGTCATGGACCACGAACGCCAGCTGTTCGATACGACGCTGAGGATCTCCTTCCTGACGGATGCGGAACGCGAGCTGACGTGTGTAACGCTGAAGCATCTGAAAGTACTGCGCCTTGCTGAGGGCACCGCGATTCTCCCGCTCGATGGCATACAGCAGATAACCCAAGGGCGGGCGCTTTCCTTTCCCGCTGCGCACCAGCGGCAGCACCTTGTCCAACATCGGCACTTCGGGTGGATCCTGCCCGAGCATTCCAGGCGGCGTTCTCCAGCCCCCCAGCGTGCCTTTCTTGATGATCGTGCCGTTTCCGCGTCTGGACTGAATCCGGCTGGTCAGGTCGATGACCTTCGTCTTCTTCCCGGCACCTTGTTCAGCTCCGGCGCTCTTCTTCGCCTGAGTCTTACCGTCCCCAGCAACCGTGGAGGCACCGATCATGAACAGAACCAGCAGGCAGGCAAGTCGTTTCATACGCTCGATTTTAGCAGGGCAAGGCAGGACTGCCACCCCACTCTCGAATGGCACGCTACCTCGCTCCAGTCCCCTCCCGGCTCAGCGTCCGTGCCATCGCTGGATCACACGCAGCTGCTCGCGGCGAGCCTGTTCGCCCGCATCAGGGTCGAACGGTAGCTTACATCCAGCCAAGACTCGATAGGCGACGAAGGCTCGCTCGCGCACGACCGCAGAGGGATCGCTCATCAGACCTAGCAGATGCCCCGACACGCTCCGGTCGCCGTGTCGGGCCAGTGCTCCAGCTGCCCGGGCTCTGATCTTGAACCGGGGGTCGCTCAACGCCGAGACCAGCCAGGCCCTGCGTGACAGATGGCGAGTCCGCTTCCGCCAGTCGGTCCAGACCGCGGCCTGCTTTTCCCGTTCCTCGACGGTGGCAGCGGGATCGAAATCGAAGCGCAAGCCCGAGATACTCCTCAGCGCCCGCAGCGCCGCGTTGCGCACCACCAGTGACTCGTCCCCCAAGGCGCTGATCAGCCCATCTAGCTGAACGATCTGGTCGCGCGCGGTGACCCACCGCGCAGCACGTACCCTGACCGCTACCACGGGGTCCCGCAACAGCCGAGCGACCCAGGATGGCCGTGAAAGATTCTGGTGATCGCTCCACCAGCCCGTCCAGCGCTTGAAATCGGCGTCGTCCCGACCGCTGAGCCGGTAAAGCGCAGAGGCCGCTGCCTGCTGGACTGCGGCGCTGTCGTCACGCAAACGCTCGATCAGTAACGGAATCGACCGTGGGTCGTCCAGGCGGGCCAGAGCCGCGGCCGCCTCTCGACGCGAAGCCGGCTCCTTCGCCGCCAGGCCTGACTGGTAGCAGGCCTGCCAGCCAAGGTCCTGGTATCGTACCCACCAGGCGCGCCACCGCTTGATCGCATTGTCCCGGCCCTCCTCCGCGTCGGTCGACTTGAACCCGAATCGCCGCGTGGTCCAGGCGCGCAAGGCGGAGATGACGGCCGAGCGAACCCCTCCCTCCGCATCTGCCAGCTGTTCGATCAGACGGCTCGTTCCTCGACCCGGTCCCAGTCTCTCGAGGCTTCGAGCGGCCTGCGAGCGAACGCCCGAGTGTTGGTCCTCGAGGCGCCCAAGCACGATCGAACGCATCGAGCGCAGCTCTGGTCGGTCCGCAATCAGCACGAGCGTTCGAATCCGAACTCGCGGATCATCGTCGACGATTGCTTCACGGGCGAGATCATCGAGCAGCGCGTATCGCAACCCGGCCAGTTCTGAGAGGGCTCGCCGGCGCACCAACGGGTTGGCGTCGCGAAAAGACTTGCGCCAACGCTCGATCTGGCCATCCCGCCAGGCCACCGGATCGAAAGGCGCTGGGCCTTTCTTTGAGTCATCTGCAGCCAGCGACGGGAGCAGCATCAGCATCAGCAGGAAGACCCAGCGCATCAACGCAGCCCGTGCTTGTCCAGCAAGTCGTAGAGATACCGCCGGTCCACGCCGATCTCGATGGCGGTTCTCGAAATGTTACCGCCAGAGCGAGCCATTGCTCGGGTCAGATACCGCTTCTCGAATGCCCTCTTGGCCGTCTTGAAGGCCAATTCGCTGACTCCCCCCACGCCTTGCGGGTCCGAGCGATCTGGGCGCTCGAGCACTAGCTGGGCTGAAACGTCCGCCTCATTGATCACCGACCCCGAGGTAAAGACAGCCAACCGGTCCAGCAGATTGCGCAGTTCCCGCACGTTTCCGGGCCATGTGTGGTGGGTCAAGGCGTGTAGCGCCTCGGGGCTCATCTTCTGAACTGGGGACCCGGTCCTCTTCGCAAATTCCTGTTGCAGCGCTTCGACCAGTTCGGGCAGATCATCTAGCCGCTCTCTCAAGGGGGGTAATTCGATGGTGACCACAGCCAGCCGGTAGTAAAGGTCTTCCCTGAACTTGCCGGAGGCACACAACCCGCGTAGATCCTTGTTCGAGGCTGCCAGAATTCGAACGTTCACCGATCGCTCTGCCCCTGCCCCGACCGGACGGATTCGACCCGCCTCGAGTGCTCTGAGCAGCTTCGCCTGGAGTTCGAGCTCGAGATCGCCGATCTCGTCGAGGAACAAGGTCCCTCCAGTGGCATGTTCGAACAGCCCAACCTTGTCCGAGGTTGCTCCGGTGAAGGCGCCTTTGACATGACCGAACAACTCGGACTCCAGCAAGGCCGGGCTGATGGCTGCGCAGTTCTCCGAAAGAAATCGCTGCGAGCCCCGAGGCCCATTGTAGTGAATCAACTTGGCGACCAGCTCCTTACCCGTGCCCGATTCGCCCTGAATCAGTACAGCCAGGTCACTTGGCGTGACCTTCTCCATCACGTTGAACACCCGCTGCATCGACTCCGAGCGCCCAACCAGCCGGTCATATCGGTATCGAGTTTCGAGCGCCTTCTTGGCCTGTGCCAGTTCGACTGTCTGCTGCTCGACCTTCTTCGATAACTGCGAATTGAGTTTTTCGATTTGTTGACGATCCTTCTGGGTCTGTGCCCAGAGCATCGCGCTCTCGATGGCCGTCCCTATCTCTCGTGAAAGTGCCGTGAAAAATGTCGCCTCGTTTTCGCTAAACGGCTGACTGTCGTGCGTTCCCCGCTCTGCCATGATCGCCCCGACCGAGCGGTTACCCGACAACAATGGGGCGGCGATGCGGGCTGGTTCTCCCGCCCCCCCCAGCCGCAGGATGCGTGACGACTCGGCCGCCTGTCGGGCCAGCCCCTCGTCCAGCGGCAAGACCGAGATCGATTTGCGATCATGACTGCGAGCAATGCGATCGTCTAGACCGGCCGGTGTGTCGCTGAGGAGCAGGAATCCACGGTCGGCGCCAACCGTGGCGATCGCCAGGTCTAGCGCCTTCTCGACCAGCGGCTTCAACTCGGTGCGAGAGTTGACCGCACTGATCGCATCCAGCAGAGCCAGAACGTTGCGATAGTCGGTCGCCCAGTCGCCGGTGAGTATACCTGCCAGCTTGTCTGCTCTGACCCCACGGTGCGCCATTCCAGCTTCCCAGAACCGCACCACCTTGGTCGGCTCATCCTTGGCCGCGGCCAATGCCTGATCCGCACGCGCCAGTAGCTCGTCGGCGGTCGTGGAGTCGTCGTGACTGACCGCCACCCCCGCAGCCACCGTGATGCTGGAGTCGGTCGCTGGTGTCGACACCCGCCTCAGGCGCTCCAGAATCCGTGACAGAGCCTCCTCCCCACCTTGCGCGTCGGTGTCCGGCAGGATGACCGCGAATTTATCAGCCCCGTAACGACAGCCGACGTCCACCCGGCGCAGGCTGATTTCCAGCGCGTGTGCCACCTCCTGAAGCAGATCATCTCCGGCCTGGCGACCGAAGCGCTCGTTGAAATCGCTGAATCGATCCAGGTCGAACACAGCGACGCAGAATGGGCTTCCTAGATCTTCACTGATCTGCCGCTCGTCCTCGAGCAGGATGTTGAACTGCCTGCGGTTCAGCAAGCCTGTCA
>CAZANL010000341.1:3790-5629 GCA_964486115.1 uncultured Planctomycetota bacterium | reverse complement strand
CCCGGCGGCTGGGGCGAATCGGATGGCGCTGGCGCATCGCGCGCTCCTCGGGGCTCTCGCCATCGAAGGTCGCGGCGTTCTGGTATGCCATTCGACGAGCGACGACCTGCCCCTGTCGATTCCAGATCGCGATCTCCATGTCCTCGTCCGTATCGCTCAGCATCAATCGCAGCGCGTCCAGCGGGCTTATCCCGGCTGAATCAGGCTATTGAGAAAAGCCTGCTGCGCAAGGTTGGCACGCCTTCGATCGATGTCCACCTCGCTCGTTGTCATCTCCAGCTCCAGCAGGCCGGCGACAAGCCTCGGGGCCGTCGGGCCGACGGGCGTCTCGGTACCGGCCACGGGCAAGATGGTCTTCGCTGCGGCGAGCTGATCGCGTGTAGCCGCTTGTTCGTCGTCAAGTATGTTGGCCAAGACGCGGATCGCCCGGTGCCGCGTGTGGCGCAGGAGGTCACCGGTGGCACTAGCTAGCTGCTGCCGCTCGGCGTTCAGCGCCGCGACGAACTCGGGCTCCTGCTGCCACCGCCAAATGCTCGACCGGTGAATCCCGAGCGCCGCCGAAACCTCGCCAACCCGTACCCCAGCGGCGAGCTGAAGGACGGCCTGGCGCTGGATGTCGGTCAACGGGTCGCGTTCGGTCTTGTTTCGTTTCGCCATTGCCCTATACCTTGCTGGCCGCTTGTGCCGCCTTGAACGAGCCAGGGTGCGCCACACTTGGCATAGCAACGCTCCACTCCTTGTTAACTCGGAATACAGGTACCCTCCCCCCCAGAATGAACCCACTGTCACTTGAGAATGAGGGGCGTGAACGCGCACCCAGCGCGAGTATCTCGTACCAGAAACTGATAAGGACCGCGACGGAGGTGTGCCAAGTGTGGCACGCCCCACGAGATTCCGAACTAGGCCGGGCCGCATGGCTGCAGCAGCCCTGGTAGGGAGCCACACTTCCCGCCGCGGGAGTGTGGCCCCTACGGCCAGCAGACACAGTTTCGACTACCAGCACGGGTGGTGGTCCGCATCTGGGATCCGGACGCCGTCGAAATACCAGGTGCTGAAGGTCCGGCTGTTCAGTGTCTGGCGCTGCCGCCGCTTGGTAATACCGAGGGTCTTGAGCCGCTGAGTGAGCTTGGTGTTGACCTGCCCCCCAAAAAGTAGCCCACCTTGTCGGTTAGACTGGTGGGCCAGAAAGGGGGAGTCCCGATGGCACGAAAAAAGCGACTGGATCCCGGATGGCCCGCGGTTTGCGACATACACTCGGTGCGGGCCGGGGATGGCACCCCTGCGGCCCAGAGAGCTGAATCGCGCAGCAGTGTGAAGGCGGCACCGCTGCAGGGATACTGCATCTGGATCGGGAGACCGATCTCTGCGAGATTATCAGGACGACCCGATGACTACCCCCCAACTCATCAGCCAGACGACACTTTGCGCGCAAGCGCACCCTGATCGCACGCTTTTCGAACTCGGGGACCGATCGCTGACCGCAGCAGAGTTTGCACGTCGCGCCCAGGCGGTCGGTGCCATGCTGCAGGCGGCCGGCTACTCCGGGCAGCGCGTACTGATCGCATGCCCACCCGGCCTGGACTACATCGTCGGCGTCCTGGGTGCGCTCCACGCAGGCGCCGTCGCCGTACCGGCCTACCCACCCATGCGCTGGGTTGCGACCCTGGCTGCCAACGCAGCCGACTCGGGGGCCAAGGTAGCGCTGACGACCAACGGGGTGGCAGAAGCGCTCGACCGGGCAGCGCTGCCCGAGCCGCTAGGCCAGCTCGACTGGGTCGCGATCGACGACGTCGACGACCCGGCCGGCTGGATAATGCCGGAGGTCACCTCCGAGACCTT
>CAZANL010000341.1:3238-3780 GCA_964486115.1 uncultured Planctomycetota bacterium | reverse complement strand
GCTGCAGTACACCTCCGGCTCGACCGGCACGCCCAAGGGCGTGATGCTGACGCACGGCAATCTGATCGCGATGTCGGCGGCGATCAGCGCGCTCTGCGAATACGATTCGGCCAGTCGACGCGTCGACTGGCTGCCGCCGTACCACAACACGGCGCTGATCGGCAGCTTGTTGCAAGCCGTGTACAGCGGGGTCCCGTGCGTGCTGCTGCCGACGCAGGCTGTATTGCAAGATCCAGGGCTCTGGCTGCGTACGATCTCGGATCGGCGCGCGACGATCAGTGGGGGGCCGAATTTCGCCTACCAGCTGTGCCTGCGCAGCATCCCCGAGTCTGACCGTGAGGGGCTCGACCTGTCCTGCTGGACGCTGGCCGCCTGCGGGGCCGAACCGATCCACGCCGAGACACTGGACCGCTTCGCCGCAGGTTTCGCCGCCGCGGGTTTCCGGCAGGAGGCGCTCTACCCCTGCTATGGTCTGTCCGAATCGACGCTACTGGTCTCGGCGGGCGGCCAGGGCGACCCGCCCCGCGTGCTGCGTCGCGACG
>CAZANL010000341.1:0-3228 GCA_964486115.1 uncultured Planctomycetota bacterium | reverse complement strand
GCCGCTCGCTGGTCGGCTGCGGCCGCCCGCTGCCAGGGCACGACGTACGCATCGTCGGTCCACAGGGGCGGGCGCTCCCGCATGGCGAGCCCGGCGAGATCTGGGTCGCGGGGCCCGCGGTCTCACCTGGGTACTGGCAACGCCCCAAGGCGACCGAGGAAGCGTTCGGCGGCATGCTTGCCGCGGCGCCGAGACAACCGTTTCTGCGCACGGGCGACATCGGCTTTCTCGAGGACGACGAGCTCTACATCACCGGGCGGCTCAAGCAGCTGATCGTACTGCACGGGCGCAACTACGATCCGGTCACGATCGAGGCGACGATGGCCGAAGCGCATCCGTCACTGCAGGGCGGGGGGGGGGCAGCCTTCACCGTGGCCGGAGACGGGGAAGACGAGCTGGTCTGTCTGCAGGAGACGACCGGGGCGTCGGTCGATGCCCTGGTGCCTGCCCGCCGCGCCGTGGCGGCCCGGCACGGGCTGTCGATCGCGCACCTGGTGCTTGTCGCTCCGGGCAGCCTCCCCCGCACCCCGACCGGGAAGATCCAGCGCGGGGCCTGTCGGGACGCTTACCGGGACGCACAGTTGTCGGTGGTCACCGAAAGCCGACTGGCCGGCGAAGCAGGGGCCCCCGCGGAGCCGGTTTTTCCTGGGCGCGCTGCACTGGCCGATAAAGATCGCTCGCAACAGCAGGCGCTGTTGGTCGAATCACTGGGGCAGGAATTCGATCGCACGCTGGGTGGCAGCTGCGATCCGGACACACCGCTGACCGCGCTCGGCCTGGACTCGATATCCGCTTGCTCGGTTGGCGCGCGGATCACACGCGCCTTGAAGGTTGAACTGCCGTGGGAGCAGTTACTGGCGGGCCCCACTCTGCGCGAACTGGCCAGCTCGTTGACCGACCTGCTGGCACACAGCCCGGTTGTCGAATCGGTCGAGGCTCCCAGGCTCGACGACGGGAAACGCCCGCTCAACTCCGCGCAGCAACGTATCTGGTATCTCTCCCAGCTCGAGGCGCCACACTCGTACCATCTGACAGTCGGTTCGCGACTCGACGGGACACTGGACGTGGACGCGCTGCGCGACGCGCTTACCGCACTCGCGCGGCGGCATCCCGCGCTGCACAGCTACGTCGAGAGTCCGGGCGGGCGGCCCGCACTGCGTGACGACCCGGCGACGGCGATAGACCTCGAGGTACACGACCTGCGCGACCTGCCACCGGGACAGCGGGCCACTGAAGTCCTGCGCCTGGTGCGTGAGTGCGTACAGCACCCGTTCGCGCTAGAGCGGCTGCCGCTGTGGCGGGCCGCCCTGCTGCACACCGAAACGCGGTCGGCACAGCTGTGGATCGTGCTGCACCACCTGGTCTCAGACGGCTGGTCGATCGGAGTGCTCAGCGAAGAGCTGGGTGCGCTCTACGCGGCCCGCGTCGGCGACTCTGCAGCCCGCCCACTGCCGCAACTCGCACCCGAGCCTCCCGCCCGCGGCGAGACCAAGGCCGACCGTGCCTTTTGGAGGGGCCGCCTGGCCGGCGCCCCAGCGCGCATCGCGCTGCCGGTGGATCACGCGCGAAGCGGCGCCTGCCTCAACCGGGGCGAGCGCCTGTCACTGGGCATCTCGCCCGAGCGCACCGCGGCGCTGGCCGAGCTGGGTCGCGCGCACGGCTGCACGCTGTTCATGACGATGCTCTCGGCCTGGGCCGCACTGCTCGCGCGGCAGACCCGACAAGAAGACCTGATCGTCGGCACCTTGTTCGCCGAGCGCGACACGCCGGAGGCGCAGCAGTTGATCGGCTGCTATTTCAACATCCTGCCGCTGCGAATCGATGCTTCAGGCGACATCGGATTCGGCGAGTTGCTCGAGCGGGTGCGCGCGGAAGTGCTCACGGTGATGAGTCATCGTCGACTGCCGATCGAGACGCTGCGCCTGCTCTCCCGCGCGCCGCGCCACGGAGCCTTCCCGCAGGTCATGTTCGGCATGGAAAACATGCCGCTGCCACCGCTGGTGCTGCCCGGCGTCGACGTCACCCCGCTGGCGGAGCCGCGGCCGGGGACCTCCAAGTTCGAGCTCGACCTGCGCCTGCGGCCGGCCGGGGGCGGGCTCTGCGGATACCTGGAGTACGACAGCCAGCTGTTCGAGAAACAGACCGCGGCGCGTATTTCCGAGCAATTCGAGCAGCTCCTCGCCGAGGTCACGCAAGACGCGATGCGCTCGTTATCGCGCATTCCGTTGATCGACGCGGCACGCCGCGAATGCCTGCTCGCCGGTGGCTGCACCGCCCGGCCCATCGCGCCACAGGGCGCGCCGACGCTGGGCGAGCGCTTCGCGGTACAGGCCGTGCGCACGCCTGAGCTGGAGGCGGTGGTGCATCGGGGCGTCTCGGTCCACTACGCGGAACTGGAGCTTCGAGCCAACCGTCTGGCTCATCTGCTGATCGCCCGCGGCAGCGGGCCCGAGCAGCTGGTCGGGCTCTACTTCGAGCGCTCGATCGAGATGATCGTGGCGCTGCTCGCGGTGACCAAGTCCGGTGCGGCCTATCTGCCCCTGGACCCCAACCATCCGGCCAAGCGCGTGGCCGGGATCCTCGACGACGCGGGTGTAGCACTGGTGGTGACCCACGCCGCGCTGGGGGGCCGCCGGCCGGCGTGCGACGGCAGCTGGGTCTGCGTCGATGCTGACGCGACCACGATCACCGAGCAGCCGAGCTACGCGCCGCGGGCGACCGCGACCGCGGAGTCGCTGGCGTACGTGATCTACACCTCGGGTTCGACGGGCAAGCCGAAGGGCGTGCAGATCGAGCAGCGCCAGGTGACCCGGCTGTTCGACGCGACGCGTGACTGGTTCGTCTTCGACGAGTCGGACTGCTGGACGATGTTCCACTCGATCGCCTTCGACTTCTCGGTCTGGGAGATCTGGGGCGCGCTGCTGCACGGCGGGCGACTGGTGATCGTGCCCGACGAGACCGCCCGAGCCCCGCGAGATTTCGCGCGGCTACTGGTCGACGAGCAGGTGACGGTGCTCAACCAGACGCCGTCTGCATTCAGCCAGCTGGTGCTGGCGGAGACCCCTCCCGAGGCGCTCGCGCTGCGGCTGGTAATTTTCGGCGGCGAGCCACTCGACATGGCCACGCTCGCACCCTGGATCGAGCGCCACGGCGACCGCCGGCCCGAGCTGATCAACATGTACGGCATCACCGAGACGACCGTGCACGTGACGTACCGACCGATTCGCA
>CAZANL010000340.1:0-5637 GCA_964486115.1 uncultured Planctomycetota bacterium | reverse complement strand
CCCAGCTGCATTCCCCCCAGATTTTCAGGCAGACCGCCTCGCGTTGTGGACTCGGCAAGCCGGACAGCGCCTGCTGGATGGCCCATGTCGCCTCTGCGCGGTCGGCTGTCCGGTCAACCGACTCCAACGCTCGGGGGGCCGACAGCACGGGCCGCTGCAGCGCCCGTCGCTCGATGTCTCGGCGCTTGTGCCGGTTGGCTGCGAGGTTGCGCGCGACCCGGAAAACCCAGGCCTGGGGCCGGTCGAGCGTGGCGACTTCGGGCCAGTGGCGATACAGCTTCAAGCAGACCTCCTGGAATAGATCTTCGGCATCGCTTCCTGTGCCACAGGAGTAGCGTAGGTAACTGATCAGCCGGGGCTCCAGCTCCTTGACGAGTGCTGTCACCTGCCGGCGGCGTGTCTGCTCCTGAACCACACGATTCCTCGACACCTTACGTGTTCGCCACTCTGGACAATCGAGCAGGCGTGAAACCGCAGGAAAAATTTCACGTTTGCTGGCCGTCATGCCGCTCGGTACAGGAAACAAGCCGCGGTGTTTGTCTACGAGGAGAAGTGGTGACCTTATTTTGTCGTGCCCAGGGCGCCCCTGCGTAATCCTCCGGCTTCTAGTCGGATCGAGGGCACCGACCGCCGGGCTGGCCACTCGATCCATCCGTCGGATTATGACAGATTTGCTGGACGGCCTCCCGCGGGGGCCTTGGAGCCTGGTAGCTCTCCTGGGGTCGGGGTCACGACGACAGCAGCTGGCCAATCGCGCCAAAGGCATCTCGCAAGGCGCGTGTGGTGGCGTGATCGTATGCTTCGCCGGACAGCTGCAATTCGACGCGCTGCTCGGCATGGCGGACCGAGAACACCAGCGTCCCGGCTGAAGACGGAACGAACGGCGGGAGGTGGGGGAAGCTGGGGGCCAGCGCGACCCAGACCCGCGCGAGCTCCCGCACCTTGTCGACCGGCAGCGTGGCCTGGCTGATCGGTATCGCCTGACCGGCAACGGGATCCCAGCGCGAGGCGCTGGCGCGGCCGTCGCTGGACACCTCGAGTGTCTGTCCGCCCTGCAGACCTTGCTCGGTTGCGTGACAGAAGCGAAGAGGCTGTGTTGGCTCTCCACCTTGAGCGAACCACGCCACGAGCTCGATGATGTCCATCGACGAGATCATTCGCAGCTGTGAGGCCGCCTGAAGCTGCTTGTGCAGCTGAAAGGCGAACTCACCGACCACATCGGCGCCAAAGTACTCCAGGCCGCCCCAGGCCAGTTCTCCCTCCTGGCTGCACAGCACGATCTTACGGTCTTCGATGCCCTCCGTCTTGAACACCTGGACTCGCACGCCATCGAAGGGCTCCAGGTCCACGTACCGGATGCTCCCCTCCTCCCTCATCACCAGGTGCTTGGCGGAAGCGAGGCCACAGCGCCACGCAGGGTCCCGAGCGAGTTGTTTGTGCGGGCCGGCCCAGATCCACTGGAGCAACACGGACACGAACAGCGCGGGCAGGCCCAGCATCAGGCCTCGTGTCAGGTCCAGCGCCAGACTGCTCCAGACAGCCAGGACGATGCTTGCCCCGATGGCCAGCGCCGTTCCGCCTTGCGCCACCCAGTAGGCGCGCCGCAACTGTTCCGGACTTCGTGGATTCTCGAGCGCGAGAAAAGACTGGGGCGGCCGCCCTCCGTCAAGAAGCTCTCGGAAAGGCTGCTGTACATCCGGGGGAAGCTCCTCGAGTGGGCATGGCATGATATCTAGCGTGCTCTGCATCGCGATCAGCCGAAGTGAGCGTGTTCGGGGAGGTGCGCGAGAATGAACTGCTCGACCGCTTCGTGATTGTAGATCTGGGTGGTGACGACGCGAACCGTACCCTTGCTAGAGCCCAGATCGATCCGCTCGGCCAGCACGGCGCCTGCCTGCCCATGTACCCGCACGCGCTGAATCGAGTTGAACTCACTCCAGGGGATGTGGGTGCCGTTGCGCAGCGTCATGCCGGACTCGTCGAGGAGACGCGGCCATCGTCGTCGTGGGAACAGGATGACCACGGGCACCACGCCAAACGAGGCCAGGCCCCCGAAGACCAACAGACACCCTGACGGCTTGACGACATCGACCTGCAATCCCTCTCCTGGCGCGGAGTTGTCGGCCAGCTGCGACACAGTCATTCCTCCGACTCGCTGCCGCGATGGTTGGAGAGCAGACGCGGCTCAGCTCGAATCAACGTGTCCCCCGACGGCCCGGCCCCTGCTCACGAGCAACCGTCTCGAGCAAGAATACTACCACACCCGAAGGAAATCCTGGGTGCGGGGCAGGCGGTATTCGACGACGTTCCAGGAGCAGGGAGCTAGAGCTGGCCTTGAAGACCCACCTGCAGGCCCTCGGCTATGCGAGAGCACGGATCTCACGGAGCTGGTCGCTGGCCTCAGCCCAGACAACAGCCCCTTCGGACTTTCTTCGAGCGCAGCGTATTGCACCGGCGGGAGGGGGGCCTCGAGACGTGGCAGACTGCTGCCTGAATCGCGTCAGTTGCTTCCGACACGCGCCTCGAGGATGCCGAGGATCAACTCGACGCTGAGCATCTCGGATTGTTCTTCTGGTGTCAGGACGATCTCGAACGTTTCCTCGACGGCTGCAATCAGGTGGAGGTGCTGCAAGCTCAGCCAGTTGTCCACCGTGTCGGGAGAAGTCTGTGGCGTGACCTCCGATCGGTCGAGCCCGAACAGGTCCTCGAAGATCTGGGAGACCCGCTCCAGGATGTCATTTCGCTGCATTGTGCCGCTCTTCGGAAGGTGTCACGTTCGTGATGATGGTCACGGGTCTGGGCCAACCTCGCGGCGGCTGTGTGGCTGCCCAGCGAAACAGCCGGCCACTCTCGGCACTCTCGCCACACTCCTCGAAGCCGAAGCGAGGATACAGGTCCTGGACTTGCTGGTTCCTTTGAGAGGCTCGGAAGTGGCCGACCAGGTCGGCGTTTCGGGCTACGGACAGGCGCTGCAGCACCGCAATGACCGCCTCCTCGATTCGTCGCCCAAGTACTCGGCAGCTCATCAGATAGTTCTCGATATGCAGTTGATCGTCCAGGCTGCGCAGCAGGAGCATGCCGATCACGCCGTAGTCGCCGTACCGATCTCGCAGGGCAAGCTTGATCAAGATGGCCCCGGGATCCTGTAGCGCATCCGAAAGTTCTGGCAGGGTGTAGCGGGTGGTGGTCGTGTTGAACTGGTTGGTCTTTGCGGCGAGCTGGGCCAGCCTGGGGATATCAGCACTCTCGGCCATCTCCATACTCAGCTCGAGCCCCAGCGATTCCAGGTACTGCTCGTAGTCAGTCAGCGTTTCGCGCAGGCTGACGCGGGTCTTCTCGGACTGGTACGACTCGTTACGGCGGAGGTCGTCCGCGCTGAGCAGCGGGGGCTGCAGCCGGGTGCTGCGGAGTATCCTGTCAGGCATCAGCTCAGGTGGATCAACGAACTGGATGACGTCTATCGCCGGGTGTGCCTCTGCCACACGACCGCATTCCATCGGGCTGTCGTCGACGAAGATGAGCGAGTCGATGCCGATGTTGAGCTCCTCGGTCAGTTCCACGATGTTGCGTGCCTTGTCACCCCAGTTGACCCGCGTGGCGGCGAAGTCGTCCCACGACAACACACAAGAGGGATGCTCGTCGAAGACCTTACGTGCATCTTCCGGGTTGTTGCGGCTGTTGATGGCAAGCAACACCCCGGAGACGTGTAGCTCCTTGAGGAACTGCTGGAAGTCCCGGTAGGCCCGACCGACTCCCTCGTCTCCCAGCAGAATGCCCTCCAGCCCGTCCTCTCCGACGATTCCACCCCAGAGAGTGTTGTCCAGGTCGACGACAACACACTTCTTTCTCGGCGCCCAGAGATTGTCGAGGAAGCCTGCAAGATCGCGTGCCAGCTCGGGCAAGGCGGTGGACCGAATTGCGGTCTGGTAGAGGTTGTTCTTGACCGGATCGAACCAGTGTCTGCGGCCGACGTCGGCCACGAGTGCATGATACGGGTACAGATAGACCCCGGGTACGGCTTCGATCCGCGTGGCAAGCTCTGCGTTGAATCGCTCGATGAACAGCCGGCGGTTGTTCTGGGCCGTATGGTTGGCATACCGCTCCGGCTCGGTGGTGAACGAGGACAGCCCTGCGATGGCCACGTTGGCCTGGCTTCTCCCCCTGAACGAATCCACCAGGCCCAGGAGCAGAGAGAGCAGGTGTTCTGCGTGCTCCGAACGGTCCTCCCGGGAGTGAGAGAGGAAGCCGACATGTGTCTGTCTCAGCATGTCCTCGGGGTGAATCAGCAGGAATACATCGGTCGGATCGAACGCATCCAGCTCGTCTCCTTGCCCCAGGGCGGCTTGCCACTGCTGGTATGGCAGGCAGAGAGACTCCATGGACCATCCTCGGAGCAGCAGATGAGTTTGCAGATACGGGAGGAGGGGTTCCAGGGTGAAGCTGGACAGCAGAGCCAATCGTCGGGTAGGTAGTCCCAGCCGCGTAGCCGCAGCCGGGACGAAACGGCCCAGCAGATTGTAGGTCGACGTTGAGGACGCCTCGTCCAGTAGCCGCTGGATCAACTCGCAGAGCTCATGGAGTGTGGCCGACCCCATCCCCTCTTTCACAGCGTTCCTGAGTGATCCACTCATCGGATCAGCGTGCGACCAGCGAAGTCCTCGTCCAGCTGCAGAGGGTCATGGTCGCCGCTGTACCTGGCGAACTCACTCGCCAGCTCGTCCGTGAGATCAATCGAAACGGTGGCCGCGTCACCGGGCCGAAAAGCCGCGAGCTCCGACCTGTTGGCCGACTTACTCATCGGTCGCTCCCGGGGGAGTGATGAACTTCTCCCTGATCGAGAGCCACTCATTGCGCAGAAGACCGTAAATCAGGCCGTCTACAATCGTGTCACCATCCGCGTACTGCTCGCGCCTGACGCCTTCCTGAACGAATCCGAATTTCCTGAAGTTGAACACCGAGGCGATGTTGGTCCGGTAGGTGCCGCCGGTCAGCTTGCGTAAGTTCTGTTCGAGGAAGGCGAAATCAAACAGTAAACGGGTTCCTTCGGTGGCCGCGGTTTTACCCCAGTACGTGACGTCTCCGATCAGATGACCGTAGTAACCTGTGGCGTGGGGGACATCGATCGCGAGTGAGAAGTTGCCGATGTGATGATCCGGCTGACACTGGTCGAACAGGCCGAAAAGAAACCGGCTCTTGCCGTCGAACCCCGCGACGTACGCGCGAACGGAGTCCAGCGTCTGCGGCTGCCAGCGGCACTCCAGATAGCGGTTGACCCGCGAGTCGTTGAGCCAGCCAACGTAGGTGGGGGTCACATCCTCGGGGCCGAGCTGACGCAAGAAAACCGTCTCGGCCGAGAGCAGCAGGGTCATCCGACGGTGCGCCACGTGACCGGAACAGAGGGTTCTTCCCCGCTCATGATGGCATTCAAGCCTCAGAAACGACGGGCCGGTGGGGGCAGCCGCTGTGTTCAATGGCGCTGGCATATCCGCTCGGGCCAGGGCTGCCAATTGTGTTGGGACAATCAGTCCGACTGACTGCTTCTGTCACAGATTCGTCCTTGGTCCCTGAAAACGAGTACGAAGCGGCGCCAACCCGTCGGGTTTGGGGGGGTTTACAGGGGGGATAATGAACAAGAAC
>CAZANL010000339.1:0-5638 GCA_964486115.1 uncultured Planctomycetota bacterium | reverse complement strand
GATCCAACTCCTCGAGGAGGCGCGGGACCTGCTGACTGAAGCTCTTCGGCAACTCACTGAAGTAACGGTAAGTGTCGGCCCAGGCCGTGCCGTAGTAGCTCAGTAGGAGCATGATCCAGACCAAGCCGAGCACAATGTGCCGGCGAGTGAGCCAGCCACCGATACCGGCCAGCAGGGCGGTGTATGGAATCCACAGGGCTTCCAGATATCGCGTTTCCACCCGTCCGGAAAAAGTCAGGAAGAAGAACAGCTGTCCTGCCGCATGTAGCACGAGCAGGGTGCCGTACGTCACCGCCGGGGGGCGCAGGGTGACCATGGCCCAGAGGCGCTTGCGGTAGAGCAGCAAAACGCCGAGCAGGCCTACCAGGATGGCCCGCATCAGCACCCCTTTCAACACCAGGTAAGCCTGAGACTGACGGCCGGTCAATTTCAGCGGGTTGTCGCGGTTGAACAGCACGAAGACAAAGCCGGACGGGTCAGAAGGCGAACGGTCGACAAACAGTCGATAAGCGTTCTGGGGGATTTCAGTCAGGTTGATTCCGGCTGGAACTCGTTTGACTGGCTTCAGGCCCTCGAGCCGGTGCTTGATCAGTGGGGAGACGCCGACTCCGAAAGTCAGTCCGGCGCAGGCCAACAGCGTCACCAGCCGTCTCTTGTGAGTCGTTAGATGGAATTCGAAAAGTCCCAGTCCAGCGCAGAGCAGGACGACCAGGCGGATCATGTATTTCGGGTGCTTGGTCATCGAGAGGTGGAAGTCACCAAAGCGGTACTCGAATCCGCCGAGCAGAGCCAGCTCGAGAATTCCCCAGAATAGCAGGAGCCACAGGGCGAACAGGACCTTGGCGGTGCGCATCAGCCTGGGCCCGGCAACCTGGCCCAGTTCCCCACGATGCAGGAGGGAGCAGAGCTGTCCACGGAGGAATAAAACGGCGAGGATCGGCGCGAGGAAGATCAAGATCTGAGGGTTGGTCCACATTCCCAGTCCGGTGATCAATCCGGCCAGCATGGCTCGACGGATGGTTGCTTGCTTCAACAACTGGGCACCGACCAGGATCAGCAGGGAACCCAGCAGCATCGTCGCGATATAGCTCTGGTGCGCACCGGCCATGTTCTCGAAGATCTGCATCGTGCCGATCGCCAGGGTCAGGCTGCCCGCCAGCGCACCCAGTCTGCCACCGAGGCTGTGCCCGATGCGGTAAACCGCCAGCAAGGTCAGGCTCAACAACACGATCTGGCCGCAGGCGAACCCGCGGAGGTCGGGGCCGCCAAAAACCCACTTGTAGAACGGCAGCGCGAAGAAGGACTCGATGCTCCCAGGATAGGTCTGGCCATAGAAGATCGTGGTGAAGGTCCCGTGAGCCAGGTCCCGAGTCATCAGGTTCGCGACGGCTGCGTCGCCGTTGTAACAATTGGGTACGCCGACAAACGGCAGCATCTTGATCCTGATGCTCACCAGCAGGGCGATCGGCAGCAACATGAAGGGAAACTCGCGCCAGTCGAACCGTCGGGGTGCGCTATTTTCGTGATCGTTCATTTGCGGCAGGATCCTAACATGGCGTGGAGATTAATCCCGCTGTGTGGGAACCACCTTTCGCATGCCTTCATGACAGAGCCCTAGTACTCCGAAGAGCAGGCCGACCGGAATCAGGCAAAATGCGATGACGTACCGCAGGGGCAGGCGTATCCAACTGGTGACGGGGTTGACCTGGGTCGCCGGAACCACACGTGGCTGCTTCATGCGGCGGGCTCGTCGGTTAGCTGGGCCGTGCCTCGTTCTGCATGAAACGTGCGAAGCCGCTCGATGATCTGATCTGCGGATGCCCCCATGCGATCGAAATGACCGCGGACGACGCTCTCCATGTCGGGATACTTGCGCTGGCTGTACTCTGCTGAATCCCTCTCCCGGGATTTCTCCATCAGCGGTTTGTAGAACATCCGTGCGTAGACGTCTGCCGGTACACCGAACGGACAGGTGTATTGGGTGTCGAACAGGATGAACTGTTTCTTCAGGCCCTTCTGACGTGCGATGCCGAGCTCTTCGAGAGCCTTGTCGGAGGATGTCTCGTCGTAGATCGGGGCGTAGTGCCAGATGCCGAATGTTCGGAGATAGTGCTCTCGGTTCCGGGCCAGCGTGCTCTGCATCTGTTCGGGAATAGCGTTCTGGGCGGCGATCGAGCCGTCGGCAATGAAAGGGATCCCCTGCTCCAGGTTGTAGATGATCGCGGCGGTATGCATCGAGAGACGGCACCCCAGGCAGACCAATGCCGCCATGTTGAACCCGTACCGGCGGACGTCCTGCGAGATCTCGCCCCAGAGAATCTGGCGGCTGATCTGCTTCATCGGCAAGATCACATGATCCACTCGTTTCTCGCCATAGTGCGACCTGAGCGCATGTCCGTGGACTCCGACGTTTCGCATGAACAACAGGTAGCCCGGATCGAGAGTGAGCAGTGTTACCCGTTCGAATTGGTCGAGCATCCTGGCCGCGGCCAGGGTCGAGTCCGTTCCGCCCGAGAACAGCACTGTGACGTGGCTCTCTCGCACTGTCATCGACTATTTCTCAGGGGGTGGTGATTCCGCGCCGTGGTGAATCTGGATCCTCGGCATTCTTGCTCGGAGTCGTTCGATACCCTTGTTCGTAAGCAGTCGGCAACCCCGCAAGTCGAGTTCGCGCAGGGCGGAGAGGCCGGTCAACAGGAGCAGACCGCGGTCCGTGATGCTGACGCAGCGTGAGAGGTCGAGTCGCCGAAGCTCGGTGAGAGCCAGGATCAGGTTGATCCCCTTGTCGGTCACTCCTCGGCAGCGACGCAGACTGAGTTGTCTCAGCGCGGTCATCCGGCTCAGGTGGATCAATCCATCGTCGCGAACGACCCCCTCGGGCAGATGGATCTCCCGTAGGTTGACCAGCCGGTCGAGCTGCTTGAGCCCGTGGTTGGTGATGTTGCTGTCGGAGATGTCCAGGCGAATAAGGGTCGTGAGGGTGCCGATGTGGGCCAGCACCGGGTCCGAGAGACTCTCGCATCCATTCAAGTTCAGCACTTCGAGCTGCCTTAGAGCTCGCAGCGAGCCCAGGCCCTTGTTCGTCAGCCAACCCCAGCGAGACAGGTCTAGCGTGCGGATCGGGAGCCTTTTCAGGTGGGCCAGGCCAGCTCCAGTGGAGTGACTGGTCAACCTCAGGTGGTTCAGGCGGGCCATCTGCGAGAGGTGTGCCAGTCCGGATCCGGTGAGGGGACAGCAGCCCCAGATGTCCAGCTCGCGTATCTGGGTCAACCCCCTGAGATGGGCCAGGCCTGCGTTTCCAATGTTGTTGCAGCCGTGGAGCTTCAGCCTGCGCAGGTTGGTCAGGGTGGATAGTGGTCGGAGCCCGGCGTCCGTCAGATGCCAGCAGTCGGTCAGGTCCAGAAAGGTCAGCTGGTCGAGTCCCGTGAGCGTAACCAGTGTCTCTTCGCGGACATCGAGTCCGGCAAGGGACAGACCGGGGATCTCTTGACGACGAATCTCCTCGGCCAGCCGCTTGATCTCCTGCTTGCCCAGGTGTGGTGGCTTGACGAACCATCTGCGATTCCCGGGAATCGACAGCGTTCCGGGGGTGCGGCCGATTTCTATCGAGGCGCCCTGGTCAGAAAGGGTGAAGACGGTCAGCCGAATCGATGAGGTGAATTTCCTCGCGGGGCGCAGGAGCAATGCGCCGAATGCCGTATGTAGTCTGGGTAGGTTGCGCATTCGTCTCACCAATTAGCTGAGTAGGGCTCGCCAGATTATCGTTGTCCTCCTCCCAGGTTGTCAACCACGAGAATTGGCTTGCATCTGACTTGAGGACTACTACATCTGGTAGCGTGAGTCGGACGCCGCTCCAGATCGGCTTCGAGGAGGGGACCCTGCTGCTGCGCAGCGTGGAGGACGCCGGGGTTCTTGCGGGTCTGCCGGAATGTCGTGCCGACCCCCGAGCGGGTGGATATCGCCTGCCAGCGTGCCACTACCGTCAGCTGCTGCTGCATCTGAGGACTCTCGGAACGCCTTATGATGACGGGGCACGCGCCTACCACGAGTTGTCGCTGGCAGAGCGTAGCCCACGCATGCCGCTGGTGCACCAAACGGAAGGACTGGAGGCCTGGTGGGCAGCTGGCGGAACGGGGGTAGTCGTCCTGCCGACCGGTTCTGGCAAGACCTATTTGGGACTGCTGGCAATCATGCGAACCGGCCGCAGCGCACTGGTCGTCACTCCGACACTCGAGCTGGTGGCGCAGTGGGCCGAGGTGATGGCCGAGACCTTCGGTCAGCCGGTAGGCGTGGTCGGTGGCGGCAGCCATATCATCGAGGACCTGACGGTCACGACCTACGCCTCGGCTTACCGTAAGATGGAGCGATTCGGCAACCGCTTCGGCATGCTGGTCTTCGATGAGTGTCACCATCTGCCGGGTCCGGGCTACGCCTTCGCTGCCCGAGGCAGCCTGGCGCCGTATCGGCTCGGGCTCACGGCGACACCGGAGCGCAGCGACGGACGCGAGTCGGAATTGGCGCGGCTGGTCGGCCGGACCGTCTATCGGCGCAACATCACCGAGCTCACCGGGCAGGTCCTCGCGCCGTACGAGGTGCGCACGATCGAGGTCGCCTTCAGCGAGGCGGAGCGGCTAGCCTATGAGGCGGCACGCGAGATCTATCTGGAGTTTCTCAAGCGCCATCGAATTCGGATGGGAACCGCGAACGGCTGGCAGCGGTTCCTCTGGGCCGCCAGTCGGGATGCCGAAGGGCGAGCCGCATTCGCGGCGTACCGTGAGCAGAAGGAGTTGACCCGTCAAGCGGGCGCCAAGCTGGAGGTGCTGGAGCAGCTGCTCGAGACACACTGCGCAGACCGGATGATCGTGTTCACCGCCGACAACCGAACGGTTTACCAGATATCACGGCGATTCCTGGTGCCAGCGTTGACTCATCGGACTCGGATCGGCGAGAGGCGGGAGTTGCTGGCCGCCTTTTCTTCCGGAGAACTTCCGGTTCTGGTGACCAGCCAGGTACTCAACGAAGGGGTGGACGTGCCCGAAGCCAAAGTGGGAGTGGTGCTCTCCGGAACCGGCAGCGTGAGGGAACATGTTCAGCGACTGGGACGCATTCTTCGGGCTCGGGAAGGAAAGCAGGCCGTGCTCTACGAAATTCTGACCGGAGATACGTCAGAGAAGTGGGTCAGCAAGCGCCGGCGGGACCACCCGGCTTACCGAAGACAGCGATGATCCCCAGGCAGCTGCTTCCAGCGCGTTGCTCGGGCGGTGTGGTGCGGCCCGGTCTGATCGATCCCGAGAACGAGCTGCTGCTGGGGCTAGCCGAGAGGCTGCTGCGTGTCTTCCGGGAGTCGCTGTCTGGTCCACGATGGGCCTTGGAGGAGTTGCTCGAAGAGGAGCTCTCCTTGTCGACCGAGGTGCGTGTCGGTCGGGGCGTGGCCCGGGTTCTGGAGGATCGCTGCGAGTTCGAGACGCTGGAGGGGACCGATCCGCCGGCGTTGCGTGACGGGCTGTTCAAGGCGGCCGCCAGGTCTCGCCTCGCGGGCGATTTCGACAGGGGTCGGCTGATGGCCGAGCAGGCGCAGGAACACGCTTCGAGCGTTCAGGCGATCGAGCGGGAGTTGTTTGCCGATCTGCCTGGAGAG
>CAZANL010000338.1:0-5646 GCA_964486115.1 uncultured Planctomycetota bacterium | reverse complement strand
CAGCCCGACCTGTACGCCTCGAAGCGAGATCGGAATGCGCACGCAATCCAGCGTCTCGATCATCGAAACCGCCGCCGCGTCACACATCGAATTGGTCAACTCGGCCCAGGCCACGCGGCCATCATCAGAAAGCTCGAGGGTATCGATCAGCAGCGAGTTGATCCTGAGCTGGCCCAGTGTGCGACTGCGGTACAGCCGGCCGGTGATCTCCGGCGGGTCGACGCCCAGCGCGATCATCCGGGCCACTATCTCGTGCGACCGGGGCGTGGTGTTCTTGTAACAGAAGCGACCGGTGTCGGTGACGATCGCGGTGTAAACGCAGATCGCGATATCCAGGTCGATCTCGACCCCCAGCGCCACCGCCAGGTCCAGGATCAGCTCACCGGTGGAACAAGCCTCCGGACGCACCAGGTTGATGTGGCCAAAGTAGTTGTTCGAGATGTGGTGGTCGATGTTGATCACCTGATCCGGCTGCAGCCGAGGCAAGACGTCGCCCAGGCGGTAGTCCCGTCCACAGTCCAGCGACAGCAGTGTGCGGAACCGACCATTTCCCTGATAGCGGTCGAGCGTGATGATCGCGTCTCGAAAGGGCAGGAAATCATACTGGTCGCTCAGCGGGCTGGCGTTGATGATCGTCGCCTTCTTGCCCAGCTTGCGCAGCGTCTGATAGAGAGCCAGCTCACTGGCCACCGCGTCGCCATCTGGGTACAGATGGGTCGAGATCAGAAAATCGTCCTCTCGCTCGATCGTTTCCACGATCCTGGCCTGCTGCTCGTTCATTGGCTCTCCCCGCTGGCCTCCACTCCCTGCACGAGGGGCACCCGACCCATCACGACAGTCGGCGAGATCTCGGTCACCTCGACCGGCAAGATTCGGTTCTGCAAGCTATCCGGCCCGTCGAACAGCGCTCGAACGTAACGATCCGAATAACCGGCCAGCTTACCGCTGGCGACATCGCGTGTGCTCTCGACCAGAACCGGGATGCGGGTGCCCAGAAAACGCCGCTTGTAATCGATAGCCAACTCCGACTCGAGGGCCGCCAGGCGCGCGGATCGATTCGCCTTCTCCGACTCCGGCACCTTGGGTTGGAAATGCCAGGCGCTCGTCCCTTGCCGATCACTGTAGGGGAAGATGTGGATCTTCATGAAGCCCGCTTCACGACAGGTCGCCAAGGTCTGCTCGAAAGCGGCCTGGTCCTCTCCCGGAAAACCAACGATCACGTCGGTCGTCAACGCAATGTCCGGCATCAACTCTCGCACCTGCTCGATTGTCCGCAGGTAGCCAGCACGCGTGTAGCGCCGACGCATCCGCTCCAACACACCATCGTCGCCGGCCTGCAGTGGAATGTGCAGGTGGGAGGCAACCCGGGGCAGCTCGGCCACGGTCCCCAGGATCTCATCGGTCAACTCCCACTGGTCGATCGAGGAGATCCGGACGCGCTCCAGCCCGGGCACCTCCTCCAGTGCACGCAGTAGCCGGACGAACATCGTCGGATCACGATGATCCTGTCCGTAGCCCCCCAGGTGGATGCCAGTCAGCACGACCTCGCGATAGCCGCTTTCGGCCAGGCGCGTCACCTCCTCGAGAACCTCCTCCACCGGTCGGCTGCGCACGGGACCGCGCACGTAAGGAATGATGCAGAAGCTGCAGAAAACATCGCAACCTTCTTCGATCTTGACGAAGGCTCGCGTCTGCCCCGTATAGCTGCTGATTCCAAAGGCGACGGGCGGATCGTTCTGCGGCCCCCAGACGGGTACCGGCTCTTCCTCGCGGTATTTGGGACTGGCTCGGACCAGTCCAGCGATCTGTGTCTTGCGCGTATTGGGCAACACCATGTCGACACCGTCCATCTCGACGAGTACATCCCGGTCGCTGTCGGCGTAGCAACCCGTCACGACCACCACGGCATGCGGATTGTTACGGACGATCCGGCGGATCTCCTGGCGGGATTTGCGACCACTGCGGTGCGTGACGGTGCAGGTGTTGATCACGAACAGGTCCGCCGACGCATCGGGAGCGACCTCCTCGTAACCGTCCGCGAGGATCTGCTCCCGAACGACCTGGGTGTCGTAGTGGTTGGCCTTGCAGCCAAGTGTCACAAAAGCGCAGCGCCGCATTTAACCCCATGCAGATAAAGGGGATAGGCCCACCTCCCGGGCCGACGAGGAAAAAGGCCGAAAGTATAAGCCAGCGGGGCGACCGTGTCAAACGGTTTTGTGCCGACGGGAGCGGAGAGACTCAGGCCGTAGCCGTGTTCCTAGACGCCGCTGGCGACCAGCGGCTCCGAGAGCAACTCGGCCGGCTGTGCAATCTGGGGCATCGGCTTACGGAAATACACGAAACGCCAGAGGTCGATGGTTCGCAGTTTGTAGGTCCGAAGAATGTCCATCTCGGTATTCTCGACAAGGTCGGTTACGCGAAGGTCCATCCGCCAACCGATGCGCTTGCAGACAGGATTCAAGGCCTTCTCGAGGACACCGATCAGCTTGTTCTCGCTCTGGAAATGGTTGACCACGGCTAGATTGCCGGACGGCTTGCACGTCCGGAGCATCTCGGAGACCACTTTGTATGGATCCGCGACGACGGTCATCATGAACGCACCGATGACGTGATCGAAGGTGTTGTCGCCAAACGCCAGCTGCGTCGCGTCCCCCTCCACCAACTGTACGTTGAGGTCCGGCGACTGGGACAGCTTGGCCTGGCCCTCCTGGAGCATCGAGCGACAGATGTCGATACCAACCACCTCGGTGCCAGGCGGGTAGTAGGGTAGCGAGATGCCGGTGCCGAAGCCCAACTCGAGCACCCTGTCCCCGGGACGGATGCCCAGCTGCCGAATCAGCTCTCGGATGCGAGGCTTGAAGCACCGACCAAAGAAGAAGTCGTATACGCTTGAATAGCTCGAGTAGATCTTGTTGACCGATTTGGCGTCCACGATATCCCCTTCGACTAGGCGTCTTTGATCTTTTGATTTGTGCTGCAATGCAAGGGGCTGCAAAAATCAAGCCAGATTCTAGTCAGCACGCCATAAACCACAACAACAAGTTAGGCCTAGATTTATGTCGAATACCCGAGGACGCGAAGAGTCCGCACAGTGCAGTCCACATCCCGACACTGCAGCGAAAACCTTGCGGTTCTACGACGCAAACCACCCCGGGCCAGAGCCTTGCGCACCTCCTTGACCCAGGCGAGCTTGCCGGCAGAACCTCAGCGAGCTATGATGGGCGCCCCATGGACCACCTCGTCTCCCGGCCATGAGCTTGCTGGATCGCGCGGCATTCGAACAGGAGGTGTCCAGCTGCCCAGGAAGCCTCCTGCTGATCGAATTGAAGCTGGAGGGTTCAGCCTCACCATCCTTGAGCAGCGACTTGCCGATCCAGCATCTGCTCAAACAGTTGGTCGGCGCATTGCCCTCCGAAGCCTCGCTGAGCCGCCACGGTGGAGGGCTGGTGGCAGCCTGGCTCCCCGACACCAGCCGTGACGAAGCCGCAGGCATCTTCCTCGAGCTGGCTGACGCGCTCTCCTCGCCGATCCAGGCCGGAGCCTCCGAGCACCTGGCCCCTGGCGAGAACGCCGCGCTGCTGCTGGACCGCGCCGACCGCGCTCTGACTCGCGCACGAGCCGAAGGCGGGTGGGCGATCTGGGAGGAGAGCCTGGACCGCGGACGCCCACGTGCGGATCCACTTGCCGGGATCTTCACGGCTCACCCCGAACGCACCTACCGCAACACCCAGTTATTGCTCGAAACCCTGGAACAGGCCGCCCTCGCCGGGGACCTGGAGGCGCTGTTGCCAGCGGCTCTGGCTCGAGTACTGCATCTCTCGGGCGCCGAACGCGGTCTGCTGATGCTCTCCGGGCAACAGGGCGCACTCGAAACCGCGCTGGCCCGCGACGCCGATGGACAGCCGATCGAGATGGTCGACCAGTACAGCCGCTCGATTCCCCGGGAGGGCGCTATCGGCCCTGTCCGGACGGCCCTCGAGGTCCGTGACAATCCAGCTCCCCGGCTGAGGGTGCCGGAAGAGGAGAACATCGTCTTGAGGGATTCGGGCAACGGAGAGAAGCCCTCCCTGCTTTACCTGAACCCGATCACGGACGACTTCCCGTGGCAAATCAACGTGTCGGGAGCAGCGCAATCGGTTGCGTCGAATTACTGGTACAACCAGCTGGGTCTGAGCATCCAGACCAACGATATGCTGGCCACCTGGGAGTATCGCATGACGGCCGACTCCGAGCTGCACATCACCGAGACGGGCTCGAAATAGCCTCACCTGCGCAAGCCTGGCGGGGGCTCCCCCCCCCTCAGGCTTGCGCCGGCTGTTGCCCGGAAGATGCTGACCTACGTGCACAACCGCGCCGGCACTCCTCCCTATCCCACCCTCCCTGGACCGAAGCGCCATCATAATCCAGATCGACCGATCCTCCTCGACAGGCCAGACCACCCCGAACGGACCGCTCGAGTCTTTACCGACTCCCTGGCGGCTGCTCACTCCGAGACCCATCTTCGAAGCGGTCATTCTGCTATAGTGCGATGATGAACCCCGCCGACAACCTGCTCGCGCAGCAGTTGCTGGCACAAGGCCTGCTCAGCCCTGAAGCGCTGGCCGCCTGTACACTCGCCCTGACCGAGGCGAAGCAGGCCGGCGAACCACAACAACCACTCGCACAGATGCTTCTTCGCAAACGGCTGCTTCCCGCGTGGCAGCTGGGTCAGCTGCTGCTAGAGCTGCAGAGCAGCGCCGACGACACCCGCCACCAAGAGAGTCCGCCCGACCTCGACGCTGACGCCCCGTCCGACGCCTTGCCCACTAACCTGGGACGGTATCCGGTGACAGGCCTGCTGGGCAGCGGTGGAATGGGTGATGTACTGTCCGTGCGAGACCAGCACCTCGGCCGCGAGATCGCGGCCAAGGTGATTCGCGGCTCCTTCTCGGCGATAATCCGAGCGCGGTTCATCCAGGAAGCGCAGATCACCGGAATGCTCCAGCACCCCAATATCGTGCCGCTGCACGAGCTCGGAATGACCGACAGCGGCCGGATCTACTTCACGATGAAGTGCATCGAAGGCGACGACCTGGTGCAGGTGCTGCTGGAACGCCCCTTGTTCGAGCTCTTGCAGATCCTGCTCAAGGTCTGCGATGCGATGGCTTTCGCCCATAGTCAGGGGGTGATCCACCGCGACCTCAAGCCAGCCAACATCATGGTCGGCCGCTTCGGCGAGGTGCAGGTGATGGACTGGGGACTGGCCAAGATCCTCGGCGAGCCCGACATCGCGGCTGAAGAGTCCCCCTCCGAGCCGGAGCCCGAGGAAGAACCGCTGGACGACGGGCTCTCTTCCACGCCGCCGCGCACACAAGTCGGCTCGGTGCTGGGGACCTACAGTTACATGGCACCAGAGCAAGCGCGGGGCCAGATCGATCAATTCGATCAGCGAACCGACATCTATGCGCTGGGCGCAATACTCTACGAAATGCTCGGTGGCTCGCCCCCCTACAGCGATCAAAGCCGGGATGACACCCTCGCACACCTGGCCGCTGACGAACCCGCCCCCCCCCTGCCGAACACTCCCGAGCGACAGGTCCCACACGAACTGGAGGCTGTGGCGCGCAAGGCCATCGATCGCAAGACCGGGGCCCGCGGCCTGCGTGC
>CAZANL010000337.1:2169-5655 GCA_964486115.1 uncultured Planctomycetota bacterium | reverse complement strand
GGGCCGAATCGCGCTCTACAACAAGATGGTGACTCAGGAACAGCTCGACGAATGTCTGACGCGGGCGCAGAAGTCGGAGAAGCGGCTGGGCCAGGTGTTGACGGAGTCGGGTTTCCTGACCGAGGAGAACCTCGCGCTGCTGCTCAGAATCCAGAGCAGCGCTCACCTGAAGGGAGAGCAGGAGGCCAGGGACCGTCAGCGGGAGGAAGATCTGGTCAACGTGGCCCAGCAGAAAGGCTGGCTGCACAAGGAGCAGATCAAGCACGCACGCCAGATCCAGGATAAAGGTCGGCGAAACGGACTCGAAATCAGCCTGAAGGACATACTGGTCAAGAAGGGCTACCTCAAGGTGGACTATGTTCGCCACATCCAGAAACTGCAGGCGGGCGAGTCAGAGATCGCGGTGGAAATTCAGGGGTACGACGACTACACGCTTCTCGGTTGCGGCGGAATGGGGGCGGTCTACAAGGCGCGGCAGGTCTCGATGGACCGTCAGGTCGCGATCAAGGTTCTCTCCGAGCAGTATCGGGATCGTCCCAAGTATCGGGAGCGCTTTCTCAACGAGGCCCGCAGCGTGGCACGCCTCAACCACGAGAACATCATCGCCGGCTATGACTTCGGTGAGGCCAACGGCATCTCTTACTTCGTGATGGAGTACGTCGAAGGGGCCAGTCTGCAGATACATCTGCAGGAGAAGACTCGCCTGCCCGACTTCGAGTCGGCCGACATTATTTTGCAGGTAGCCCGAGCGTTGTCCCATGCGCACGAGAAGGGGATGATCCACCGAGACATCAAGCCGGAGAACATTCTGATCACCGAGGAGGATTTCAAAGCCAAGCTCTGTGACCTGGGGCTGGCTTGGTCGGGAGATGACTTCGACTCAGCCGGTCGCGGATTCGGTACTCCGAACTACATGTCACCCGAGCAGATTCGTGGAAAGAACCTGGATATCCGAACGGACATCTACTCGCTAGGGGTCACCTTCTTCCGGGTGCTTTTCGGACGCCTGCCGTTCCAGGGCAACACCCCGGCCCAGACGATGACGCTGCACTTGCGCAAGGCGCTGCAGTTTCCCGATGACACCATGTCGCCCTTGACACGCCAGCTGGCTACCGTGATCAGTCGGATGATGGCCAAGTCGGCAAGTGATCGCTATGAGACGCCCAGGGAACTGGTCTCCGAACTCGAGGAGATTATCGAGCAAGCTGCTGGGCCGCCGGCGGACGCCGAGCAGGTCAATGATGAGGTGTCTGTGGGCCAGAGTGCACCGGGCGAGAAGCCCAGCCAGCGGGTGCGGCGGCGTCGCAGACGTCGGCGACGGTAGCCGATGCTCAAGCTCACCTGTCGCTGCGGCAAGCACATCTCCTTCTTGCCGGAGTTGGCCGGCAAGTCGGGCCGTTGTCCGCGGTGTCGAGAGTCGATCAGAGTTCCCATGCCGGAGCCCGAGTCCACGTCAACTGGGCCTGCGTCGGCTGTTGGGAGTCCGGACGATAGCGGGGGGAGCCTTGACGTTCGGATCGTGGTGGTGGCGGTCTCCCTGTTCGTCACCGGCTTGCTGGCCTATGGAGTGAACCGCTTCTCGAAGGACAGCTCCCAGCCCCACCAGTCGGGACAGGCCGTGGCCGAGCAGCCGGATAAATCGACTGAAGCTCGCGGGCCGTCTCGAACTGGCGAGGCAGGCTATAACTATCGCGAGCGCAAGCCCGCCGCCTCGAAGGGGACGCCCTCGGAGTCGAAGGGGAGGCCCTCGGAGTCGAAGGGGAGGCCCTCGGAGTCGAAGGGGAGGCCCTCGGAGTCGAAGGGGAGGCCCTTGGAGTCGAAGGGGAGGCCCTCGGAGTCGAAGGGGAGGCCCTCGGAGCCGAAACGCACACCGTCCGAGCCGAGGCGGACTCCAGCCAAGGCCCAGCCGGGAACGAAGAGCGCGAGGCCCAAGCCGCTGGCAGTTCGTCCGCCCTTGCCCGAGAGGCTGACCTTCACCGATACGGAGAGGCAGCGGGCTGTAGGAAAACAGCTGATGTTGAAGCTGACCAACGGCACGACGATGACCGGGAAGGTGCTCTCGGTCGGCGAAGATCGACTGACGATCACTCGCAGCGGCGCTCAGGTGAGCGTCCGCTGGGACCGCATCAGCTTCGACAGCCTCTACGAATTGAAGATCCAGGTCATTCCGAGGAGCTCCGCGGAGGAGTTCTTCCAGCTGGCCCTGCACGCGCTGGCGGCCAAATCGGGTCTGTTGGCCCGTGGGGCGCTGCTCAGAGCGGTCAGTATCGATCGTGCCATCGAGAAGCGCTTCGCGCCATATCGGACGATGTTGTTCCACCAATTGCGTGAAGCCTCCGGGCCGGCGTTGCGTGCCGGGATGAAGTACCTCAGGGAGAAGAACCTGCTGTATGCGCTGGGCAAGTTCAAGCAGGCGCGCAAGATTCATGACGGACCCGAGGTGAACAACGCGATCGGCGAGGTGTACTACCACCAGCGCAGGTTCGACCAGGCATTAGAGCACTTCGACAAGGCGCTCGCTCTCAAGCCGGACTATCTCGCGGGGTTGCTCAATCGGGGCTACGTCAATTTCTTCAGTCAGCGGTACGAGGCGGCCAAGAGGGATTTTACCCACGCACTGCAGGTCGACCCGACCAATCGGGCCGCCAAGTCTTATGCTTCGATCGTGCAGAAAGTCCTCGACGGTCCGGGATGGACCAAGGGGTACGACGTCAAGACCTCGCACTATTTCCTCTCGACCGACCACAGCATGGACTATGCCAAGCGCATGGTGAAGGAACTCGAAGGAATCTACAAGGCGTATGACAAGCAGTTTCGCGCGGCCAAGCGAAAGAACACGCGCCTGCGCTTCCGGGTGATAATGTTCAAGAACCGCACGCTCTACTCCAAGTACACCGCTGGAGTGACCGGCAGCCACTTCGCTGCGACTCGCACGGCTGGCTTCTACAGCCCGATCCTCAAACAGCTGGTTCTCTGGGATAACCGGAACGTGGTCGAGACGCTCTACCACGAGGGGTTTCACCAGTTTCTGGATTTCTTTCTGGAGAACCCGCCGCGCTGGTTCAACGAAGGTCTGGCGGAGGTGTTCGAGACGGCCAAGAAGCAGCCCGACGGCACCTTCAAGTTCTTCGAGATCAACCAGCAGGACCTGCGGTTGGTCAAGACCTACATCCAGCGTAACCAGGCCTACACCATCGAGAAGCTGCTCAACCTGCCGGTCGCCGATTTCTACAAGAACGCTCGCAAGACCTACCCGCTGTCCTGGTCGCTGTGCTACTTCCTGATCCATGGCGAGCGAGGGGCATTCCGCTCGCTGATGACGCGGTTCTTCCAGTCGCTGCTCAAGGGTGAGTCGCCGAAGGAGGCATACAAGAAGGCGTTTGGCAAGATGGACATGGCCGAACTGGACCAGCGCTGGAAAAAGTACATGCTCGGACTCAAGTAGGTCGACTGCTCGAGGGCGCGGTGGCGATACGACTGGGACTC
>CAZANL010000337.1:0-2159 GCA_964486115.1 uncultured Planctomycetota bacterium | reverse complement strand
GCACGCTCAACGTTATGTTCGGCATGCGCCCGAGGTCCCGGGGGTCTCGATCGTCAGCTTCTGTCGGACGGACCAGGAGGCGGGGCGTCGAACCGCGCTGGAGCTGGGGTTGGCCTACCACCGCGACTACCGGGTGATGCTGCGCAACCCCGCGCTCGACGGGGTGATCATCGTCAGTCCCACGCCCCTGCACGCTCGGATGGCGATCGACGCGCTCGAGCGTGGGATGCCGACGCTGGTCGAGAAGGCCGTGGCTCACTCGATGCAAGCCGGACGACAGCTTGCCGCCGTGGCCGATCGGACACGGTGCAAGATCGCGGTGGCCCACACCCTGCGGTATGAGCCGTTCGTCGGGCGGATGCGGGAGGCGCTGGCCGAGCTGGGGACGCTGCGCAGTTTGTCGATCCGGCATCGGTCGCCGGTCTCCACTGAAGGCCGGCGCTATCCGTTCGACGGGGCGTTGCTCGGCGGCGGGGTCCACTACTTCGATTTGCTGGTCCACCTGGGACTGTGCTCACTGGACCATGCTCGATTCGAGTCCGGTGCCCTGGACGCCAGGGCTTTTCGGATCCGCTGGCAACAGGAGCAGACGGTTTTCGACCTGGACCTGGCTTGGGGGGCGCCCGAGCGCGAGGAGCTGATCCGTATCGAGGGGCACGGCGGAGTGATCGAGGTGCGGCGCTTCGAGGAGCCGCGAGCGCCGAGCATCCCTCCCCTGCTGGCCGCTTTCCGGGACTATCTCGCGGACCAGGCGGGGCCTCCGGCGTCGCTGGCCGAGGGGCTCGAGGCGCTACGCTGGGTCGAGTCGGTGGGACACTTTCTCTGCTCCTGACCGTTTTCGGCCAAACCGGGTCGTCGTTCAAGGGTGTGCCATTTCGCAACCAGGTGCTGATAAGGTACACTTTGTCTTGGTGTCATCTCTCGATTCAGCCAGGACCTATTTCGAGCAGGACATGGGGGCTCCGGAGTTGGTGGCGGTTGCCGGAGGCACAGCGGCCGTGCTGTCGACATGTTGCCCGGACAGTACCGGTGCCAACGAGGACTCCGCGGCTGTCATCCCCCTGGGCCCGCGCAGCGGCGTGCTAGCCGTTGCTGATGGGATGGGTGGTGGGCGTCAAGGAGAGGCCGCTTCGCGGGCAGCGATCGGCATGCTCGTCTCGACGTTGTGCGCCATCGACCCGTCCGAACTGCTGCGCTCCGCAATCCTCAATGGCATCGAGGCGGCCAATCAGGCGGTGCGCGATCTCGGCGGTGGGGCGGCCACGACGCTGGTCGTCGTCGAGATCGACGAAGGCGCGATCCGGCCTTATCACGTCGGGGACTCGAAGGTGCTGGTTCTCGGTGGGCGGGGTAAGCTGAAGCTGCAGACCTTCTGTCATGCCCCGATCGCGAGGGCCCATCAAGCGGGGCTGATGAGCGAGACCGCCGCGTTGGTCCACGAAGACCGCTGCCTGGTCTTCAACGTGGTCGGGGAGCCAGACATGCGTATCGAGGTGGGGCCACAGCTGAAGCTGGCTCCAAGGGATACGGTAGTTCTGGGGAGCGACGGGCTGTTTGACAACCTGCGTTTGCGCGAGATTGCCGGGGAACTACGCCGAGGTCAGCTGATCGAGGCGGTGGGGCGGGTGGCCTCGAGGGCTCACCAGCGGATGGCCCGGTCGGGACCAGGTCCATCCAAGCCGGATGATCTGACATTGGTCGCATTTCGAAAAAACCGCGTGATTCCTGCGAACCCTGCGCATCTGAGTAGCGAATGATCCGATACAGCGTGACCGAGGATCCTGAAAGCGGCCGAATTCTGCGTGTGCGGAAGATCGCCGAGCCTCCTCCCGGCGTGGATCCTGTTGTCTACGCGGCGCGCATGGTCAGTGAGCCGAAGAGATCTCGCCTGGCCAACCTGTTCTGCCGGCAGATCGAGGTCCGGCACGGACGCGCGTGGTGGGCGGTCAAAAGCCGGATTCTGTTCTGGATGCTTCTGATGGGATCTGGGCTGTACTGCGCGGGGTACACGCTCTATACGTTCTCCCGCAATTTCTTCTAGGTGCTGCCCGCGGGTTGCCTGACGCCTCGGCCAGGCAGACTCCACCGAATCCGCAGCAGGGCCTCGTGCAGGCGGCGGGTTGAGTGGGGTCCGCGCGATGCGTGACCGAGTGGCGAAT
>CAZANL010000336.1:4993-5664 GCA_964486115.1 uncultured Planctomycetota bacterium | reverse complement strand
ATTTGCGCTCGAAGAAAGCATGCGCGGCGGCGGCGTTGAAGTTGCCGCTATGGAACTCGAAGCGCCAGAAATTCAGCCGCTGGGCCCGAGGCGCGGGCGAGGGGTTCGGCTCGATGCCGGGCCCGAAGGCGCCTCCCTCGAGTCGACACAGCGCCGCAGTATCCAGGCTCGCCAGCGGGGTATTTTCCAGGGTGGGTAGCAGGTGATGTGTCTGAGTCATCATTATTAACTCTCCTTGAAGAATGTCGTGGGTCGTCTGCCTCGGCGCGGCGTCACTTCAGGCTCGCGCCGGTCGAGGCGGCTCGAGTGGGAGGGACCCCTCCCGATGGGACGGGACTGAACGACAGACGGCTTTTCCGGCTGCCAGCGCTCGGAATATAGTCGTCGTAAGCCACGTCCTCATGGTGTCCAGATCACCCTCTGATTGAGCTGGACGCGGTGTAGAAAATCTGCCTGATGTCATGTCCGAACAAGGCGACAACGATCAGCAGACAGCCCCCGCACAAGGCGGCGATAATGCCGTGTTCCCTCCTGCTCCTGCGCGCCACCTGCCGCTTGCGTCTGGGTCGCGGTTGATGCGTCATCATCGTGCTCCTGAACAGGTCTCCGTTGAATTGCTTTCCCGTGCGCCAGCTGCCCGGGATCGATCGTGGGCCGGCTGGCCGGCCAGA
>CAZANL010000336.1:1412-4983 GCA_964486115.1 uncultured Planctomycetota bacterium | reverse complement strand
GGAAGCCCGGGGCCCGTTTCCACGCCACGGGCCAGCTGAGCCCCGGCCACCCGAGCACGTTTTGGCTAGGGAGTGGGCAGCGGAGCAACCCCCACTCGCCCGACACTGCGGACCCGGGACAGACCGAATCGGAGGGGAGAGGGGGGATCGAAACCATGGATCGGAAAGGGCTCCGGACCCCTCACGTGGGCCCGCCTCGCGCTCCAGCGCCGGTTTCTCCCCGAAGCGATCACGATCATGCCCCCTTCCAGCCCCATAAGCTCTTCAGAAGAAGGGGTTCCAGCTCGGACTCCTGGGTGTTCAGTAGCGTCTTGAGCATCTTGAAGATCATCTTGATTCTCCTGGTCTGGTTGAAGAATATTCTCGACTCACGCATGGATCCGGAAGGCACCAGGTGCGTGGCTAGGGGGTGGGCAGCGGAGCGATCCCGACTCGCCCGACACCGCGGCCTCCTACCCGACCAATGATCGGGAACGGCTCCGGCGCCTTCACGCTGGACCGCCTCGCGCTCCAGCGCCGGCGGCTCCACGAGGCGATCACGATCATGCCCCCCTCGAAGTCCATAAGATCCTTGGATGAAATGGTTTCCATCTCGGACTGATCCTTATTCAGCGGCGTCTCGGTCGTCTTGAAGATCATCTTGATTCTCCTGATGTGACTGGGAAATATTCGCATCTCACCCATGGATCCGTAATCCGGGAGGATCCCTTTCAGCCAAATCCGGATTTTGTTGGAAATCCGAATTTGGCCATCCGCCACGCCCGTTTCCCGTCTCGGATCAGCTGGATTCCCTCTGGCCACCGCGTGACCGGAGGATATGCGGCAGACCCCCGCAGATCGCCGTGCTGCTGCCCTTCCAGGAAGACCGTGACGCGCTCCCTCCGCCCTTTGGGGCTGCCCCAAATTGGTCTGAGGCGCCGCCACAGCCCTATTTAAGGGTAGACTGGGTTGATGTGGCGCTGCGGTCTGATCCTGCTGATGCTGGCCTCGACGGCGCTGGCGGATCCTCAGCGTGTGACGATCCGTACCGCTGACGACGTCACGCTCAACGGCAAGCGCTATCCGCGCGCAGCCACGCCCGTCGTGCTGTTTCACGGACTGGCCACCAACCTCAACTGCTTCGACCTCCCCGGCCACAGCCTGGCCGGGGAGCTCGCCGACCGGGGATACGATGTCTGGTTGATCAACCTCCGCCCCGTCGGCTCCTTCGATGACCTGGCGCTCTACGACGTGCCAGCCACGCTGAACCACGTGAGGCGGGTCACCCGCCGCAAGGCATTCCTGATCGGACACAGCATGGGCGGGATGATCCTCTACGCCCACCTGCAGGGGGCCCGCTGGATCCGCACGCGCCACGGCCGGCGCGTCGGGGCCGACCCCGCGCTGGCCGACCAACGACAGGCCGCCGCGCGGGGCCTGATCACCCTCTGCTCGCCGCCGCGCCTGGCCTGGGCCCCCGGCAAACGCAACCCCGTGCTCGGCTGGCTAGCTCGCTCACGGCTGGTGGCGACTCTGCTGCGCCGCACCGACCGGCTGCCGGTCGGTCGGCTCTTGCGGTTCGCCGGCCCACAGGTCAGCCGGCGGCTGCTCGATGGCAGCGGGCTGGTGCTCGAGCGGCGCAACGTCGATCCGACGACCCGCAGGGCCTTCGCCAGCCGCGCCACCGGTAGCCTACCCAGCCAGACCGCCCGTCAGTTCCTCGACGGGATCCGCCATGCCACACTCCGGGAGTTTCACACGGCCGATCCTGGTCGGAAGCCCTACGTCTACGCCGATCATCTCGACCGGGTCCGGCTCCCGGTGCTGGTGATCTCGGCGACGCGGGATCGACTGGTCGACCACACCGTGGTGCGGCGCCAGGGCTACCAGCGGCTGGGCAGCCGGGACAAGACCTACGTCGCGGCGAAGGACTTCGGCCACGTCGATCTGCTGATCGGGCGAAGGGCGGCCCGCGAGGTCTATCCCGTCATCGGCGACTGGCTGGCGCGCCGCTAGGCCGCTACCGAGATTCGCCGGTCGGCGTCGCCGGCTCTGGCCCATCGAGAAACTCACAACCCCTTGGGGTAGCCCGCTGTCCAGACCCGCTTGTTCGGATAGTAGGTCGGCTTGCGGTCCGGGTAGCGCTCGCGATAAGCCAGGTAGCGGCGATGCCAGGACTCGTAGCGCTTGTCGGCGCCATGAAACCGGCGATGCGGCATGTCGATCAGGTAGCGCTGCACGGCCCAGACATTGCGCTCGGAGAAGCGCCAGTCGCAGCGCGTCAGCGAGCTCAGCTCCCCCACCCCGTAGCCGATGATCCGGCCGGTCAGGTCGATGAAGGGCTCGAAGTAGCTGTCGACCAGCGCCCGCAGGGTGCGGAACACCGGCCGGCGCCCGTGCAGCCCCGGATCGCGCGAGCGCGCGACCGTGCCCCAGCGGCCCGCCTGACGATAGAGGAACAGCACGTGGTCCAGCCTGTCCTGTGATTCGAGATCGAGCAACAGAACCGGGTAGCCGTGCTGTTCGAGGATCACCGCAGCGGTCAGCGCCGCTTCGAGACAGTGGGCCGTGCCGTGGCGCAGCACACCGCGAAACGTGCGCAGCGTCTCGCCATCCTCCTCGGCATTGTACGGCAGCCGATTGAGGTACTGCTGCACCTGGTACGGCGTCCGGTGAGCCCGGAGCACCGCCCGCTCGCCGGGAGTGAAGGCCTTACTTGCCAGAGATCGCCACGTGCTGGGCCTTGCTCACCTTGAACATCGAGACCTCCTTTCCGCTGGCGGCGTCGAAGGTCTTGACCCGCCAGCCGTCGCTGATCACGACGATCCGCTTGCCGTCGGGTGACATGGCGACGTCGCCGGGCGTATCCACCCGGAAGTGCCCCAGCTTCTTGCCGCTGGGATCGTACGTATAGACATGCCAGCTGTCGCTCACCACGACGATCTTGCTGCCGTCCCAGTTGGTCGCGACCCGCTGGGCCTTGCCCACCTTGAACATCGCCACCTGCTTGCCGCTGGCGGCGTCGAACGACTTGATCCGCCAGGCGGAGTTGATCACGATGATGCGCTTGCCGTCGCCGCTCATCGCGATCCCCCCCGGCTTGTCGACCTTGATCTCGCCCAGCCTCTTGCCGTTCGGATCGAACGTCCTGATCCTCCAGTTGTCCACCTTGACGACGATCTTGCTGCCGTCCCCATTGCACGCCACCGCCTGCGCATCGCTCTGCTTGAACATCGCGATCTGCTTGCCGCTGGCGTCGAAGGTCTTGATCCGCCAGCCGTCATTCAGCAGGATCACCTTCTGCCCATCGGCACTCACCGCAATGTCCTGCGCGTCGCCATGCTTCCACTGGCTGCGAATCTCCCCCACCGTGCTGCAGCGCTTGATCCGCCAGCCGTCGTTGAGCACGACGAGGATCCGCTTCTCATCGCCGGCCGCCGGCTTGGGCTTGGGCTTGGGCTTGGGCGCTTTAGCCTGGGGCAACCCGGAGACTCGCGCCGCCGCCTGCTGCAGCTCCCGCTGCAGCTTCTGGTAGGTGGCCAGCGTCTCCGCCGGCGCCTCGACCGCCCGGACCAGCAGGATCGCGCCCTCG
>CAZANL010000336.1:0-1402 GCA_964486115.1 uncultured Planctomycetota bacterium | reverse complement strand
ACCCCCCACAGCCACTGGTGCTTCTCCTTCGGATTCCAGCCGGACGGCTGCGTCGTCCGCTTGTTCATCCACTCCAGGCTGCGGCTGGTGAACTTGTGCCAGCTACGAACCATGTCCAGCACGCTCCTGTCCAGCTCACTCAGGCGACGGGCCGCCTGACCGCCGATGTCCCGGTATCGACTGCTGCGCCGCGCGGTCTCGCTCTGCGGCCAGCTCGGGTTGCGCACCAGCAGCTGCCTCCAGTCCTGCCGAACCTTCTTGTAGACATTCCGGCAGCGGGTGACCCGGTCACGGTACTTCGCCACCCCGTCCAGACTGGTCCGCGGCATGCCGGGCCGCACGCCACCCAGTCGCGCCGCGCGCATATCCGACAGCATCTGATCGCAGAACGCCTTGTCGTCGGACGGGGGCGGTCCGCTGCGAGGGGCGGTCGCCGCTGTGCCGTCGGGCTTGCCCGACCTGCCACGGGTCTTGCCCGACCTGCCGCCGGTCTTCCCCGAGTCGGCACCGGTCTTCCCCGAGCCGGCCCCGGTCTTCCCCGAGTCGTCGCCGACCTTGTCGCGAATCGTCCGGTCGGTGTCACGGATGGTCTCGTTGGTGGCCGCGACCGCCCGCTGGGCCCGCGGGCCGGTCTGTGCGCTCCGGATATCCGAGACGGCCTGGTTGAACTGCTTGCAGCCGCCGGTCGCGAGCAGAGCGATCAACATCGTGCAGAGGGTGAGAATCCGCATGGTTCGATACTCCTCGAGTCTTGATTTGCCGACCACATTATGCCGCCTTACCCGGCCCGAACAAGATCGGTCCGTATGAGCGCCGCCTGGATTTTTCCACCCGCGGCAGTTACCATCCCGCGCTCCATGAGCGAGACACCACCGATGAGCGAGACACCACCGACCCGCAACCCGCTGAAGCGTCTGTACAACTGGGTCCTCTCCTGGGCCGAGAGCCGCTGGGGAGCCACGGCCCTGTTCGTGATCGCCTTCTGCGAATCCAGCTTCTTCCCCATCCCGCCGGACGTGCTGCTGATTCCGCTGTGCATCGGGGCGGTGACACGGGCCTGGCGGTTGGCGCTGATCTGCTCGCTGGGCTCGGTGGCCGGGGGCGCGTTCGGCTACGCGCTCGGGTTCTACCTGTTCGAGCCGGTCTGCTGGCCGATCATCGAGACGATGCACATGCAGAAGAAGTTCGTCCAGATCAGCGCGCTGTATCACAAGTACGACATCCTGGCCGTCGGCGCGGCCGGCTTCTCGCCGATCCCCTACAAGGTCTTCACCATCTTCGCCGGCTTCAGCGAGCTGGACTTCTGGCGCTTTCTGGCCGCGTCAGCGGTGAGTCGCTCGGCCCGCTTCTTTCTGGTCGCCGGGCTGATCCGGGTCTACGGCCCGCAGATCGAGTCGTTCAT
>CAZANL010000335.1:0-5686 GCA_964486115.1 uncultured Planctomycetota bacterium | reverse complement strand
GCAGTCGCCGACGATCTCGGCCTCGAGCGCGGTCAGCGTGCCGTCGTGGCGGGCGCCGAGCTTGTAGTGGAGCTTGATCGGATGCCGCTTGCTGGTCCAGCGCACATCCTCCTCGCGATCGAGTAGCAGCTTGACCGGTCGACGTGTCGCGTGTGCCAGCAGGGCAGCACGAGTGTAGAACTCGCTGGGAGTATCTTCTTTGCCGCCGAAGCCGCCGCCGGTCGTGGCCTGGATCACGCTGACCAGCGACAGCGGAACACCCAACACGCCGGCGATCGCTGCCTGGATGTAGTACGGGCACTGCATCGATCCTTGCAGCTTGTAGCTGCCATCTGGAATCGGAGTCGCCAGGCAGGCGAGCGGCTCCAGGTAGAGGTGCTCCTGGGCCTTCAGGTCGACCGAGTGCTGGACGATCACCTCCGCCTCGGCAAAGCCCGCTGCGCAGTCGCCCTTGCGGATCTTGATGTGTATCGGGGTGTTGCCCCTTGGGTGCAGCGGTGGAGCGCCTTCGGCGCGAGATTCTGCCGGATCGAGGATCGGATCGAGCACCTGATAGTCGACCGCTACCTGGGCTGCCGCATGACGAGCGAGTTCCGGTGTTTCCGCGGCGACCAGGGCCACACAGTCCCCCGCGAAACGAACGACCTCGTCTGCCAGGCAGGGGTGGTCCTTGTGGATCACGCCGATCTGGTTGTGGCCGGGGATGTCCTGTGCCGTCAGCACCGCCGCCACCCCGTCGATCGACAGCGCTGCGGACCGATCGACAGATAGTATGCGAGCATGAGCGTGAGGACTGCATACCAGCGCGGCGTGCAGCATCGCGGGCGCGGTCAGGTCAGCAGCGAAGACCGCCGCGCCCGTGACCTTGCTCAGAGCATCGGGACGGCGTGCCTCGAGGCCTATCTGCGTGAAGTCGGCGACCGTCATGTCAGGTATTCTAGCAAGAGGCCATCGCTGTTCAACGGCTCTGTGAGCCCTGGTGATGTGCAAAGGCCGGATGGGGCGTCCGGCAGGATTACCAGGCTTGGCATGAAAGACGGGGTTTCCACCGGGTATGTGGGGAGCTGACCGAGGAGATGCTGGGAGAGCGAAGTGGACGTCAGGATTGACCCGGTCCAGGGAAGTGGGGTCGCGGGCCCTTACCACGATCTTCCCGCGCCGGAGTCCTGAGGCTAGAGTATAATGATAGTATACGCATGTCCCAGATGCCCAGACCCCAGGACCGAAAAGCGCCGGTTGCGCTGCGGCGGGAGCCTGTCGCGGTGATCGACATCGGGACCACCTCGATTCGTATGGCGATCGCCGAGCTCAGCCAGAACGGGGAGGTGCGGATGCTGGAGACCCTCTCTCAGGCAGTCAATCTGGGCCGGGATACCTTCACCCAGGGACGGATTCAACGCAACACGATCGAGGCCTGTGTGCGTGTGTTGCGCAGCTACCGGAGGATCCTCGATTCCTACAATGTCCGCGTCAAGGACCAGGTCCGGGTCGTCGCCACCAGCGCGGTCCGGGAGGCGGGCAACCAGCTTGTTTTCATCGATCGGATCTATAGCGCGACGGGGCTGAACGTAGAGCCGATCGACGGGTCGGAGGTGATCCGGCTGACCTACCTGGCGGTGCAGTCCGATCTGGAGCAGCGTCCAGATCTTGCCGGCTCCGACCTGGTCGTGCTGGAAGTCGGTGGGGGAAATAGCGAGCTGTTGCTGATCCGGGATGGTGAGGTGGCCTTCTCACACAGCTACTTGCTGGGCTCCCTGCGACTTCGTGAGATTCTCGAGGCCTACCGGGCTCCGGCCGACCAGTCGACAAGCATCATGTGCACTCGGATCGACCGGATGGTGGATCAGGTTTGCCAGCAGATGCCGAAAGGCGAGGGTCGTGATCTGATTGCTCACGGCGGAGACATCCGCTTCGCTGCCGCCCAGCTCACCCCGAGCTGGGAGGCAGATCAGCTGGCCACGCTGTCTGTCGAGGAGCTGGAGCGTTTTACGGACCGGATGCTGGAAACGCCGGTCGACGAGCTAGTGACTCGGTATCACCTGGAGTTCGATGCCGCCCAAACGCTAGGGCCGGCATTGCTGGCCTACGGTCGTCTGGCCCGTGCGTTGGGTCTGGAACGGATCCTGGTCTCGCCATTCAACCTGCGGGATGGTCTGCTGCGCCAGATGGCTGTCCGCGACAGCTGGAGCGACGCATTTGCCGAGCAGATCGTTCGCGCCGCGATCGACATCGGTCGCCGGTACGAGTTCGATGAGCCTCACGCGCGGCATACCGCGGCATTATGCAGCACCCTGTTCAGAGCGCTGCAGTCCGATCACCAGCTTGACCCGCATGACGGAATGTTGCTTCACATTGCTGCGTTGCTGCACGAGGTGGGGCAGTTCGTCAGTTCGGGTGACTACCACAAGCACTCGATGTACCTGATCACCCACAGCGAGTTGTTCGGTCTGAATCAGTCCGACCTGGAACTGGTCGGCCTGATTGCCCGCTACCACCGTAAGAGCTTGCCCAAGGCCAAGCACCGGGGGTACTCCAGGCTGGATCGAGACCGTCGGATCGCCGTGTCGAAGCTGTCGGCGCTCCTGCGGATAGCAGATGCGCTGGACGGGTCGCGCAGCCAGCGTGTGTGTGAGATCAAGTGCGAGCGAGACGATGGCAGCCTGGTTATCCGTGCAAAGGGTGTGCAGGACCTCTCGCTGGAGCAGATGTCGCTGCGCCAGAAGGGCGAGCTTTTCGAGGACGTCTTCGGACTGCGGGTCACCCTGCAGCAGGAGGTCGGATGAGCGACCAGAAGCGTTACCTGAACCGTGAGCTGAGCTGGCTCGAGTTCAACCAGCGGGTCCTCGACGAAGCCAACGATCAGAAACTGCCGCTGCTCGAGCGGCTCCGCTTTCTGGCGATCACTGCTTCCAACCTGGACGAGTTCTCCATGGTTCGGGTCGGTGGGCTGAAGATGCTCGCCAAGCAGGACGTGCGGCGCAGGGATCCGGCGGGGCTGACTCCTCGCCAGCAACTGAGTGCGATCGGTCGCCGGATGCAGAGGCTGCTGTCCGCCCAGTATGCCTGCCTGCAAGAGCTGGAGCCGTTGCTGGCCGAGGCCGGGATCGTGCGGGTTCGTCCTTCCGTTTCGGGCGGCGCGTCACAGGATAAGGCACTCGAGCGAATTTTCGAGTCGGAGATTTTTCCCGTGCTCACGCCGATGGCGCTGAGCGACGAACGAGAGGCCCCGCTGCTGGCGCAGCAGGTGATTCACCTGCTCGTTCGGCTGGCCTCACGGGGCGAGAGCGATGAGGAGCGCATTGCCGTCATCCCATGCAGCCGCCAGATCCAGCGTTTCATCACCTTACCCTCCAAGGGAGGCTATGCCTTTACGTTGCTGGAGGATGCCGTAGCCCATCACGTGCAGCGTCTGTTTCCCGGTGAGGCTGTGCTGGAGTGTGTACCCTTTCGGATCACCCGCAACGCCGATTTGAGCGTACGGGAGGACATGGCATCCGATCTGCTGGCCGAGATGACCATGGTGCTGGACGCGCGGAAGGAGAGCATCTGTGTGCGGCTCGATATCGACGAGCAGGCCAGCGACCAGGCGCGGGCGTTTTTGATCGAGCACCTGGGTCTGGAACCGGCGGACCTCTATCCTGTGCGCGGGCCGATCGATCTCTCTGCGCTGGTGAACCTGACGGATCTGCCCGGCTTCGGTGACTTGTGCTATCAGCAGTGGCAGGCACAGCCGTCTCCCGATGTGGATCCGACTGTCAGCATGTTCGAGTTGCTGGCCGAGCGGGACCTGCTGCTCCATCACCCCTATGAGAGCTTCGAACCGGTGCTGCGCTTGCTCGATGAGGCGGCGGATGACCCGGACGTGTTGGCGATCAAGCAGATTCTCTACCGGACCAGCCAGCAGAGCCCGGTGGTTGCCGCGCTCAGACGCGCAGCTCAGCGGGGGAAGTCGGTTGCGGTCGTGGTCGAATTGAAGGCGCGATTTGACGAACAGCGCAACATCGAGTGGGCCCGCGCGCTAGAACAGGCCGGCGTGCAAGTGGTCTACGGTGTTCGGGGATTCAAGACCCACGCCAAACTTTGCTTGATCGTTCGCCGGGAACCCTCGGGAATTCGGCGCTACATGCATTTTGGCACCGGCAACTACAACGAGCAGACTGCCCGGCTGTATGGGGATGTCAGCCTGATGACCTCGGACGAAGGGCTGGCCTTTGACGCGGCCGCTTTCTTCAACACGATTACCGGCTACTCTCAGCCTCAGAGATTGCCCCGGTTGGAGATGGCGCCGATCGGGCTGAGGGACAAGATGCTTGAGCTGATCGCGCTGGAGACAGAGAGAGCGCGACAGAACCAGCCGGCAGAGGTGCTGGCCAAGATGAACTCGCTGGTCGACTCGCAGCTGATCGACGCGCTCTATGACGCATCCGCCGCAGGAGTCCAGGTGCGCCTCAATGTCCGTGGTATCTGTTGTTTGCGCCCCGGGGTAAAGGGGCTCAGCGAGAACATCGAGGTGGTCAGCATCGTGGATCGTTATCTCGAGCATGCCCGGGTGTACTTCTTTCAGCATGGTGGAGAGCCGCGAGTCTACATTTCCAGCGCGGACTGGATGCCACGCAATCTGGACCGGCGAGTCGAGCTGCTCGTTCCGATCGAGAACAAGGAGCACAGGCGGCGACTCGAGGCGATGCTACGTCTGTATTTCACCGACAATACCAAGAGTTCGGTGTTGCGTTCCAGTGGCAGCTATCGTCGAAAGAAGCCGCGGCGCAACAGTGAGCCCATTCGTGCCCAGGAAGTCCTCCATCGCCAGGCTTGTGCCGCGGCCCAGAGAGCCAGCTCTGCGCGGCGTGCGCTATTCGAGCCACATCGCGCTCCGGGAGCCTGATGCGCACACTGTTGATCCTGCGCCATGCCAAGTCTAGCTGGAAGGATCCGGACCTGGCAGACCACGACCGTCCGCTGAACAAGCGAGGCAAGCGGGATGCTCCGCGGATAGGCCGGCTGCTGAGGACGGAAGGCCCACTGCCCGAGTTGATCATCAGCTCCACGGCTCGCCGTGCGCGAAAGACGGCGCGTAAGGTGGCCGACGCCTGCGGTTTCGACGGGCCTTTGCAGCTCGATCCACGACTTTATCACTCGGACCCCGACGAGGTGTTTTCAGTGCTGCGCAGTGTTTGTTCGCCCGACTGCGTGATGATCGTCGGGCACAATCCCGGCCTGGAAGATCTTGTCGGAGAGCTGACGGGGGCTCATCATCGGATGCCGACCGCGGCGATGGCCGAGATTCACCTGGTGATCGATGGCTGGGAGCAGATCGCTCCGGGGAGTGGCAGCCTCGAGCGTATCTGGCGACCCAAGGAGCTACCGGCCGACTACGACTGATGCACCGATCGGTTTACTGGATAATTGCTGGGTGCGTTATTTGTCTGTGTCGGCGATGACGAGCTCGAACCCCAGTGCCTCGAGACGCAGCGCCTCCAGTTCGAGATCGGCGTAGGTCAGGGGGTGTTCGTCGAGCCAGTTGGCGGACAGGCGGAGTCGAACTCTCTTCCCCTTGGTTTGCAGCGACACTTTCGGGCGCTGACTGTCGCTGCGGCTCCGGTTGAGTCGGACAGCCAGCCGCAAGAGCAGGGCCAGCCGAATCGTGCGGCTTTTCTGTCCCTCCAGTCGGGCGTGGGTGAATTTG
>CAZANL010000334.1:5297-5689 GCA_964486115.1 uncultured Planctomycetota bacterium | reverse complement strand
CAGCATCATGTTCCAGACCTTCAGCATCCCCCGGCGCTCCTGGATCATCACCGAATGGAGGAAGGCGGTCATCACCAGCCAGGGCATCAGCGACGCGTTCTCGACCGGATCCCAGGCCCAAATGCCGCCCCACCCCAGCTCGACATAGGCCCAGCGGCTACCCAGTGCGATCCCCAGTGCCAGAACACCCCACCCGAAGATGGTCCAGCGGCGGCAACGCTTGATCCAGTGAGCTCCCAGGTCCCCCGACATCAGGGCGCCCATCGCAAACGCGAATGGGATCGTCATCGCGACGAAGCCGATGTAGAGCAGCGGCGGATGGATCGCCATCATCGCGTTCTGCAGCAACGGATTGAGTCCCTTGCCATCCATCATCGGCTGATCAAGCAGCT
>CAZANL010000334.1:766-5287 GCA_964486115.1 uncultured Planctomycetota bacterium | reverse complement strand
CCCACGAAGGTCACCATGTAGAGAAAGAAAAACTGAACGGAGAACAACGTCGCTGCGGTGGCAGACCAGAAACCGGTCTGTTCGCCGATCCGCCGGCCGAGCATCGCCACCACGGAGAAGAGCACCAGCAGGAACAACCAGAACAACATCGATCCCGACATCCCGCCCCATAACGCCGTGATCTTGTAAAACGCACTCATGCCCCGGGCGGAGTGGCGCGCCACGTACTCCAGCCGCATCGGCACTCCCGCCGGCTGGAGAAAGGCCATCACCAGCGCCAGAGTGGCAAACGTGACGCAGAGGAGATTGACGTGCAAGCAGCGCAGAGCGGAGTCGAGAAAAGGCTTGCGCCGGGAGATCAGGCCAGCCGTCGCGAAGCAGATGCCGCACACACAACTGACCAGCGCGATTTGCAGGGCGTGGTTACCGAACTCGATCATCGTGAGGTGTCCAGCTACGGACGGGAGGTCGACTGTTCGGGCGGATAGGTCTCGCCCGCCTTGAGCTGCTCCTCGTAGCGAGACGGGCACTTTGCCAGCAGGCTGTCGGCGCGAAGCTGGTTCTGCCGAAGGTCATAGAATCCTTCGAGAATGACCACGCCACCGTCCTTGAATGCGTCCGGCTTGGGACCGCGGTGCCAGACCTTGGCCCGGCCACCCTGATCGCCTTTCATCTCGAACTCCAGCACCGACAGTCCGGCCGAGTTGGTGCTGACCTTGGCGGTGCCTCCAACCACCTTGCCCGTGACCTTCACTCGACGGCGTTCGTACGCGGCCGGGTCGGCCTGGAGCTGCCTGACGGTGACGTATTCCATGGCCGAACCCTGGATCGCCGCACCGATACCGGCGGCTAGACCGACGGCGACGAGTATCCCGCAAATCCAGAAACGGTTGATTTTCATGCCAGACTCTACCTCTGATACCGTGGGCGCCGGGGGCACGAAATTCTAACAGCCCGAGGAGGATTTGCCACCCTATCGACGATAGAGCTTCATCAGCAAGCCGACTCCGATGGCCCCAACCACCACATTGCCGATCCACATGCCGATCACCGGATGCAGGGTCCCGGACTCGCCCATCGCCTCACCAGCCATCATCAGCGGGTAGTACAATCCGACGACCGGCATCGCCGCAATCGCAAACGAGACCAGCTTGTTGGAGTGCCGCACCATGATCCCCAGCGGGACCCCGAGCAGCGTCACCACCAAGCAGGCCAGCGAGAGCGCGATCCGGCCGTGAAAGTTAGTTCGGAACTGTTTGACCCCACGGCTCTTATGCTTGTGCTCCAGCCGGCGCTCGCCGATTCGGTTACGGCACCACTGTCGGTCCTGGTTGGTCTTGGCCTGCTTGAACTGCGCCTCGAAGAGGGCAATCTCTCCCTTGAGTCGAACCAGATCATTACCCAGCTCCACGATACGATCTTGCAGCTGGCCCAGTCCCAACCCCTTGGGGTTCTCGACAGTTCGCTTGCGCGTCGTCGACGGAATCTCCATGTCGACAATGTACTTCTCGAAGCCGAATCGGACCGTTTCCTGCCTCTCCGCCCCGGTCCGAAGCTGGATGATCACATCATCCGAGGTCGACTCCTCGAGCTCTCTGTCGTCGAGCAGTCCGGGAATCTTCTTGTAACGCATGTGAGCGATGCTGCCCTTGTGGAGGATCAACTGCGCCCGGAAGTTCGCTTCGTCCACCAGCAGCTGGCCCCTGCTCGCCATGATCTCCTCGGTCAGGTGCTCGTGCGCCACACGATGGATCACCAGATCCTGGAACTCCCCGTCCCGATAGCCGCTGAAGTAGATCCGGTAACCTGGAAAGTAGGGGATCGTACCGGGCTCCGAACCAACCAGCGTCTTGAAAAAGAGCTTGATCGCGCGCGTGGCCAGCTTGCGCTTCTGCAGATAGGCCTTGGGCACCACGCTGGAGGCCATCAAGAACGAAAAAACAGAGAACAGCAGCGCCACGAGGCAGACCGGCCAGATAATGTGGTGCAGGTGTACGCCGCCGGCCCGGATTGCCGTCACCTCGTTGTCGTGTGCGATGCGACTGAAGGTCAGGGTGCAGCCCACCAACACGGAGAACGGAAAGGTGAAGGTGAACGCACTGAGGAACATGTGCGGCAGCACCTGCAACATGAACTCCGGCTCCAGCACCGAGAACTTGCGCACGACCTGGAGCAAGGTGCCCATGAAAAAAACCAGCGTCAGCACCACCAAGGCCAGCAAAAAGGTCTTGATGAACTCGCCCAGAACGTATCGTTGTAGAATCGTCATGCACGGCCCGGTTTGGGGCTTCATATTCTATGAGAATCGCTGAAATGATCCAGTCTCTCCAAGACTTCTTGCGCTACGTGGCCGGCGCCACCAACTATGAACAACAGCGAAATTTCCGCCACGACCGGCAGAACTTCGACCTGGAGCGGCTGGCGCAGTTGGCTGCTGAACTGGGAGACCCTCACCACTCGCTTCCCACGGTGCACGTAGCCGGCTCCAAGGGTAAAGGCTCGATCGTGCGAGCCCTGGAGGCGTTGCTCGAGCACCAGGGCTCACGTACCGGTGCATTTCTATCGCCCCACCTGACCAGCGTGCTCGAGCGAGTTCGCATCGACGGGCAAACTGTCGGCGAAGAGCTGTTCCTCACCGAAGCAAACCGTCTGGTGCAGGTCTGTGCCGCCACAGGACACCAACCGACCTTCTTCGAGATCCTCTTCCTGCTGGCCGGAATGTGCCACCGGTCGTCAGGGGTTGGCTACGGGATCTACGAGGTGGGGCTGGGCGGTCGGCTCGACGCAACCAACCTGATCCAGCCAGAAGTGACGGTGGTCGCGACCATCGACCTGGAGCACACCGCGCAGCTGGGCAGCACGCTGGACCAGATCGCGCGCGAGAAGGCGGGGATTCTCAAACCTCGCATCCCCGCCGTACTGGGACCGGGCACCTCCGAGGCCACCACCGCGATCCTGGAGGTCGCCCGGGACACAGGGGCGCCAGTCCGTTTGCTGGGGCGGGACTTCGAGGCGGTCCGCGAGCCGGTCAGATCACCAGGAGAGCGGTTCGAATATCGAGGCGGCCCACTCAGCGGACACTACGAACTGGGTCCCGTTGGAGCACATCAGATCGAGAATGCTGCACTGGCGCTGGCCGCCGCCGAGGCCCTGGGTGAGCGACAGGGACTGAAGCTCGACCCTGACGCTGCGGCAGGCGCGCTGTCCACGCTGCGGCTGCCGGGGCGACTCGAGCTATTCGGCGAGCCACCCCGACTGATACTGGATGCGGCCCATACCCCCTGCTCCGGCGCGGCGCTGTCTCGGACCCTCGACGAGCGATTCCCCAACGCGCCGATCCACCTGGTGGTGGCCTTTCTCGAAGGCAAGCCCGTGGAGCAGATCCTCGATGGACTGCTGCCCCGGGCCGAATCGATCCGTGTCACCCGCCTGGACAGCCCGCGCGCGCAGGACCCCGAACAGATCGCGCGCCTGCTTGGACGCGACGCCGTCGCGGTGGACTCCCCGGAGGCGGCCCTGTCCGCCGCCCTCGACCAGGCAGCCCCGGGAGAACCGGTCGTGATTACCGGATCGTTTTATCTGGTCGGCAACCTGAGAGAGGCCGCTCGGCGTCTCGCATGAACGACGCGGAGAGAGCCGGCACAGCAGCTCACCGCCAACGATCTACGCGAACTAGCGCCTCGGCTTCTCCGATCTCGGCACAGAGCGCTTCCAGCTCTGGCCGACGCCCCCCTTGCCATTCCAGATCCTGCAGCGACTCGGGCAGCGGCACATCGGTGCGTAGAATCGCCAGCCTCCGGTACAGGTCCGCCTCGGTTCGCATCGAGTTCAGGCTAGCCGCCAGGCCCTTGGCCCCCCGAACCTTGACCCCCCACTGTTCGAAGTCCTCGGGAATCTGCTCGATCTGCCCGTGGTGGGCCAGCACCACCCCGGCCGACTTGGCGCCCCAGCGCGGGATGCCAGGAATACCGTCCGCAGTGTCTCCGACAAGACCCAGAAAATCGGGGATCGACGCCGGTTCGACACCGAACTTCTCCCTGACAGCATCAGCATCGTAGATGATCTGCCTGCGCCGATCGAGACAGACCACTCGATCTCCCATCACGCACTGGGCCAGGTCCTTGTCTGGCGAGCAGATCACGACCTGCCGCACCTCATCGGCCCAGCGCGCCGCTCCGGTGGCCAGGGCATCGTCCGCCTCGAACTCGATCATCGGCCAGACCACGAATCCCAGCGCATGTGCGGCTCGCTCGGCCAACGGGAACTGAGCGGCCAGCTCGGGCTCGATCCCGTCACCCGTCTTGTAGCCATCGAACAGGTCATTGCGAAACGATTCGATGACATGGTCGAAGGCAACAGCCACGTGCGTCACCTCGTCATCCCGCAACAGCCCGGTGAGAGTCATCAGCAGCCCACGGACGGCCCCCACCTGCTGACCGCTGGGGCTGCTGGCGGGCGGAGCGCCGTAGTGCGTCCTGAACAACTCGTAGGTTCCGTCGATCAGGTGGATCTTCATCGCCC
>CAZANL010000334.1:0-756 GCA_964486115.1 uncultured Planctomycetota bacterium | reverse complement strand
CCCTTTATCCTATAGTACCTCCTCCGTCACAGACAGTGCCGACCAGAACGGCTGCCAGTATCGAACAGCAGAGGGCGACAGAGCGCGTGATTCAGCCCCTCCCTAATCGACACCTGGCCAGACGCTAAAACGGGCTGACACATTCCTTGGACAACCTCACACACACGCTCTGCGGGCTAGCTCTGGCCCGAACCGGCATTGACCGAACGGATCGCCTCGCGACGGCGACTGTCCTGATCGGGGCGAACCTGCCCGACCTGGACGTGATACACAGCATCTTGGGTGGAGACCTCGAGTACCTCACCGAGCATCGAGGGGTGACCCACTCGATTTCCGGAATCGCTCTGGCGATTCCGCTCCTGGCGCTGCTGATGCTGGGCCTGTCTCGCCTACTCCCGGGTCGTGACAAGCCCCCTTCCCGGCTCGGTCCACTCCTGTTGGCAGCCGCCGCCGGCTTGATCTCGCATCCGCTGCTCGATGGGCTGAACACCTACGGCGTGCGTCCCTGGCTGCCCTTCGATCCGAGTTGGTTGTACGGTGACATCTGCTTCATCGTCGATCCCTGGCTGTGGTTGTTCTTCGCCGCCGCCGCCTGCCTCGGCGGAACACGGACCCCACGTGAATCCGCCTACTGGGTGCTGTTCAGCGGGATGGTGACACTGGTCATCTGCTTCGCCACGCGCCAACTCCCGATCGGCATCCCCCTTGTCTGGTGTGCCGGTGCTCTGGTCGTGGCCCTTTTGCGCATCAAGGGAC
>CAZANL010000333.1:0-5706 GCA_964486115.1 uncultured Planctomycetota bacterium | reverse complement strand
ACCAGCTCTGGCTCAATGAGCGGCTGCACAAGCACTACGACGTCGAGGTCTCCCTCCAGGGGGGGCAAAACATCGGTCTGGTCTGGCACGCGCGCACTCCCCTGGACGCGGCCGCGCTGTTCATCCAGAACGGCCGGCTCTACGCCTACGACGGCCCGTCCTGGATCAACCGACAGATCCCGGGCTTCAACAACGGCCGGAACTACGTCTCGGCCACCACGTATCGCCTGCGGCTGCAGGTGCGCGGCAACCAGACGACCATCTTCCTCAACCAGAAGAAACTGGGGACCGTCACGACCCGCCGCTCCGGCGGCTACCTGGGCTTGCTGGCTTACAACGGCACCGCGACCTTCGACGACTTCATCGTCCGCCGCTAGCGTGTCGTAGCGGCCCCACCCGCTGCCCAATGAGCCCCGCCTCTTCGAGAGATGCTCGGGGCTCAAGCCAGCCCAGCGCTGGCTTGCGCCCCAGCTTGCCCGCGTGTCTACTCCTCCGCTACAGCCAGCAGGTGCTCGCGCACCGAGTCGCGGCGAATGTAGCCCGCGCGGGCAAACCAGCACAGCGCGTCGCGCAGGGTCTGCTCGACTGGGCGACCGCTGTGTCCCAGCTGAGTGAACGCCTTGCTGCAGTCGGCCCGAGTCCCCAGCCGCAGGCCGACCAGCGCCTGCGGGGTCAACACCGGCGCACGGCGACTGATCCAGCGAGTGTTCATCGAGGCCAGCTGGCTCCAGGCCCAGAGCGCGGGGTATGGCGTGCGCAGCACGACGGCGCGCCGGCCGACCACCTCGAGCGCCAGGCGCACCAGCTCTCCCAGCGGCACGTTCTGATGGCCCAGCAGGTAACTCTCGCCGGACCGACCCCGCTGGGCGGCCAGCAGGTGGCCCCGAGCCACGTCCCGCACGTCAACGATGTTGTTGACCGAGGCCGGATGAAACACCACCGGCATCTGCACCGCCTCGAGCAGGAAGCGGCCGGTCGGAGTCGGGCCCCGATCGCCCGGACCGTAGGGGATCGTCGGGCAGCAGATCGAAACGTCCAGCCCGTCGCGAGCGAACTCCAGCGCCAGCTGGTGCGACTCGTACTTGGTCTGGCAGTACAGCTCGCCGGTTTTTCCCAGCGCAAACGGGCTCTCCTCGGTGGCATCGGTGTCGAGGCCCTGCCCACCACATACGGCGATCGAGCTGGTGTGGACCACCTTGCGCACACCGGCCTCGCCCGCGGCCCGCAGCACGTTGCGCGTGCCCTCCACGTTGACTTCCCGCATCAACTCGGGGCGGGGCAGCCAGAGCGCGTAGATCGCCGCCAGATGAAAGACCCGGTCACAGCCGGACACCGCCCGCCGCACCGACTCCGGTTCGGTAATGTCTCCGGCAACGAACTCCACGTCGAGGCCGTCGAGGTTGGTCAGCGGCTCCCCCTCCAGGTGCAGCACCCGGACCTCGACCCCGTCGTCGATCAGGCCCCGTACCACGTGGGAGCCGATGAAACCGGCGCCGCCGGTGACCAGCGTCTTCATCGCCCCTCCATCAGCTTGCGTGCCAGCACACGGTCCAGCAGCCGCGGCGCAAAGCGGGCCAAGCGATGAAGCAACCGACCGTCACGACCCGGAACCAGCAGCCGGCGGTCCTGCTCCGCCGCCCGCACCGTTCGAACGGCGAGGTCCTCGGCGGTCATCACCGGCCCGACGGTGCCCCCGGACAGCCCGGTCCCCCCGCCACCCTTCCCCATCGCGTCCTGGCGGATGCCGGTCTCGACGAATCCGGGACAGACCAGCAGCACCGAGAGCCCACTGACCGACTCCTCGATGCGCAGCGCTCCGAACAGCCCGTGCAACGCGAACTTGCTCGCGCTGTAGACCGAGCGGGTCGGGACGCCGGCCAGTCCGGTCAGGCTGCTGATCACCACCACCTGCCCGCGAGCCCGTCGCAGGGGCTCCAGCGCCGCGCGGGTGACGGCCAGGGTGCCGAAGAAGTTGACCTCGAACAGCTCCCGAGCGGCGGCCGGCTCGAGGTCGGCGAACAGCGAGCGCATCGTCACCCCGGCGTTGTTGACCAGACAGTCGATGCTGCCCAAGGCCTCGGTCGCTCGAGCCACCCACTCGCTGATGCTCTCCGCGCAGCTCAAGTCCAGCGGATGCGACAGCGCATCGACGCTGCCCCGCTCGCCGCAGGCCTGCGCCACCTGCTCGATCTCGCTCGCAGTGCGGGCACCGAGAAACAACCGAGCGCCGCGACCGGCCCACTCCAGCGCCAGCGCGCGACCGATGCCCCGGCCAGCCCCCGTGATCAGCACACTCTTACCGGCGAAATCTCGACGGGCCATGCGAGCTAGCCCTTCCGCTCGAACAGCGTGCGGTCATTCAACCGCTGCACGTCGGCGATCGTCCCCTTGACCCGGATTCGACCGGTGACGAAGGCCAGCTGCGGGTTGACCGTCCCAGCGGCCATCCCGAGCCAGGTATTGGCCTTGGTCTTGACCGTCGCGGTCGGCGACGAATGCTCTCCGGGACCGGCCGTGCAGCGACCGCCGGCCACCTCGACCCAGTAGCTGCCGCCCCCGTCGCCGCCGAAGATGAACTGCACCGCAGCCTGCCAGTCACCCGCTTGCTCCGGGACGAATCGCGGAGGCAGGGCATAGACGATGCGCTCCACCGGCGTCATCTGGTCCTGCGGAACGGGCGGCTCCCAGGGCTCGGCATCCTGGTCAACGCCGATCGTCGGAGCGAAGCGACGCGGAGCGACGCGCAACGCCGGGTCGGCCGGGCGCAGATGCTGGATGTCATACAGATCGCCCGATCGCTCCTCGGCCCAGATCACGTCCAGCGGCAAACCAAGCGCCAGCTTGTCCTCCTCCGTCTCTCCGATCAGGTGGGTGAACAACGTGGCCGCCCCTTCGAAACAGATCAAGCCGAGAATGTAGGGGGGCTGCGTGGGCTGGCCGGGAAATGGCAGGTGGATCTCGGTCCAGGACTCTAGCCTCGCGCGCGGCGGCAGCTCGACCGGCTGATCCCAGTCGAGCTGTGCGAAGCAGCGCCCGCAGACTTCCGACGGGGGGACGATCACCCCCTCGCACGACGGACAACGTAGTCCGATGATCTTCCGGTCACGGGTTCCCGAGAAGAACATCTCCAGTCCGGCCCCGTATCCCCAGCTGTACGGTATCGTCAGCGTCTGCTCGATCGCTCGCGGCTCGCTCATCGGGATAGCTCCAGCAACTCGAAGCCAGCCAGGTCCCCGAAGTCGCCGCGCTCGGTGTCGCCGAAGACCGCCCGCACCCGATCGCCCGACTGAGCCACCGACTCGGTCCCGCAAAGGCGATGCAGCAAGGTCGAGTCAGCGCCATCCAGCTGGACCATGACCAGTGTGTAGGGCGCACCAAACGGCGAGCAGGGAGGGGATTGATGGACCGGCAGGGCCAGTCGCACCACGCCTTCAGGCCCAACAGGCACCAGCTCGTCCAGCGTGTCCTGACCGCAGGCCGTGCAGTAGCCGATCGCCGGGACCAGCACCCGACTGCAGCCGCCACAGCGGCTGCCCAGCAGCCGGCCGGTGGCCAACCCCTCGAGGAATTGGCCGGTGGCCCGGCCGGTGGCCCAGCGGTAGGGAATCTCGATCGTACCTTCCAGCCTCATCAGCTCGCTCCGTTCAACCGGGAAAGAACCATCACTGTCTGAAACTGCAGCGCACCGCCCCAGCCGTGAGCCACCGCCGTGCGTGCGCCCTCCACCTGATGCTCGCCCGCGCGACCCATCACCTGCAGCGCCGCCTCCGCCTGACGCATCATCGCGGTAGCCCCGATGGTGTTGGTCGAGAGCACACCGCCCGAAGGGTTGATCGGCAGCCGTCCATCGAGCTCGGTCTCACCCCGCTCGGTCATGCCCGGCGCGCCGTTCTCCTCGGTCAACCCCAGCCCCTCGGCAAAAATCAGCTCCTGATAACTGAACGCCTCGTAGATCTCGGCCACGTCGATCTCCTCCGCCGGTCGGGTGATCCCGGCCTGAGCGTAGGCCCGCCGTGACGCCTCGCGCAACGCGACCGGCTCGGCCCAGTCACGAAAGGTGTGATTGGCCCCCTCGGCCACCGCGCTGACACCATCGATCCGGGCCGCCGGCCGCCCCCTGTCTCGCGCCCGCTTGCCCGTCGTCAGCACCATCGCGCAGGCCCCGTCGGACGCCGGACAGGCATCGAGCAGCCGCAGCGGAGAGGCGATCACCGGACTGGCCAGCACCATCTCGATCGTGATGTCGGGAATCTTGAGCTGAGCCACCGGGTTCTTCATCGCGTTTCGCCGGTTCTTCACCGCCACCATCGCCCCGTGCTGTTCTGTGGCGCCCGAGCGAGCCATGTAGCGTCGGCTCTGCAGCGCCACCGCCGCTGGGGCGCCACAAGCGAACTGTCGCCCCATGATCGGGTCGTAGACCATCGTACAGGCCGCTGGCCACGTGGTAGAACGCGGCGATACCGGTCGAGGCACCCACCGTGCCACCGGTGTGAATGCGCATCAGAGGCTTGCCCGAGGCACCGATCGCATCGGCGCACCACTTCTCCGGATGGTTGACCCCGCCGAACAATTCGGGCGAGCTGCCGAAGACCACCGCATCGATCTGGTCCGGCGTGACATCCGCGTCGGCCAGGGCCAGCCGGACCGCCTCGCGCGTCAGCTCGGGGAAGTTGACGTCCTCTCGTTTTGTAGCGCAGGGCGTCTGCCCCACGCCGACCACCGCCACCTCACGCATCGAATCGCTCCATCACGAAGACCGTGTTGGCCTGCAGGAAAGGACCGCTGTGACCATGCGACACCGCCCTGCGCGCCTCCGCGACCTGTCGCTGATCCGCCCGGCCCGACAGCTGGAGCGCCGCCTCGGCTGCACGGACCAACCCACCGGCAAACACCGCGTCAGCGCCCAGGGCACCTCCTGACGGATTCAGCCGGGGCCCGCTCTCGTCGAGAAAAGAACGGCATGGATCCCCGTTGCGGACCAGACCCAGCGACTCCGCCAGCATCAACTCGTGGGCCGACGACGGCGCATGCAACTCCGCCACCTGAACGGCCGTGGCCGGGTCATCCAGACCCGCCATCCGATAGGCCGCCGCCGCCGCCTGCTCGGTGGATCGGCTGCGGTGCAGCGGACGATCCCCGATGCGGTTCGAGTCGGTGGACGTCCCCATACCGGTCAACGCCGCCGCCGGCCGGCCCATAGCCCGGGCCCGCTCCCGGCTGGCCAGGACCAGCACACAGCAGCCGTCGGAACGGGGCGGCAGGTCCAGCTGGCCCAGCGGACCGGCCACCCGTGGCGCGGCCAGCACCTCGGCGGGCTCCAGACCGCCCCGCTGGATCGCATGCGGGTTGTCCCGAGCCACCCGATGGTGATACGCCGTCAGCCGAGCCAGGTCATCCGGCCCGAGGCCTCGCGAATCGACGATCGCCTGCGCTCCCAGCGCCGCAGCTAGCCGGTCGTCCACCCCCAGCGGACGCAGGCAGATCGGCTCGCTGCTGGTATAGGCATACCAGGACGGGTCACACTCGCTGGCCTTGGAGCTGGCCACCACCAGCGCCATCTCGGCGGAGCCGGCAAGGAAGCGCAGCGCGGCGTAGAACAGCGCCAGCGACCCATCCTCCTCGACCTTCGACTCCTCCTTGAGAAAGCCGCCCATCGCCTCGACCAGGAACACGCTGGAGATGCTTCGGCCATCCATCACGTCGTCC
>CAZANL010000332.1:1270-5747 GCA_964486115.1 uncultured Planctomycetota bacterium | reverse complement strand
AAACCCTAGCGAGTTATTGACCGAAACACCAAATGAGCGCCGAGGATCCCCAGGCCTTCGAGGATCTGGCCCAGACCGACTCCCCCGGCCTACTCCGAGAGCTACGCGACTTCCTGCTGCACAGCAAGAAGTGGTGGCTGGTTCCGATCGTTGTCCTCCTCCTGCTGATGGGCCTGCTGGTCTTCCTCAGCGGAACGGGCGCCGCACCGCTAACCTACCCGTTCTACTGACCTGCGGCACCCGGCGGCAGGGGTCGCAGACTTTCCGGCGGCCGGCGGCCAACGCCCCTCTCGCTGGAACCGCGGCTCACATCGTGATAACCTGGCGCATTCCCTGGGAGTGGTTGGTGGCTGGTGCTGCCCCTGGTCTTCAAAACCAGTGAGAGGCGCAAACACGTCTTGGGTGGGTTCGATTCCCATGCACTCCCGCCAGAGCTTTAGCGGCGGTCTGCGCGTGAGTTACGTGCGGCCGCCGCTTCTACTTTGACGGTCCCTCGCGCCCCGTCGCATCCCCTCTCGCGCCACCAGGTAAACCCCCTGGGGAACCCCCTGGGTTTGGGGGGTCTGCTACAATGCCCGTGGTCATTCTGCCCTGGACATTGTTGCTGGACACATAACAAACGGGACGCCCTGGCCGTCAACCAGTGGGCATCCCGTTGGAGAAACTACTATGTCGCAGAATACCCCTCCCGATGGTGAGTCACAACCACAACACGGCGGCAAGGAGCTGGCCGACCTGAGGGCCAAGCTGGGATTGCTCAAGATGATGGGCGAGCGCGATCACCGTAAGGGCTTCGAGCAGGAGCGCGACGGGTTGCGCGTCTGCCTTGCCTCTGCGATGCCCTTCCTATCCCCCTCTCAAGTGGGCGCAGTGCAACGCGTTCTGGCCGACGCTTCCTCAGTAGTAGACTGGCCACCAGCAGCAATGGGAAGCGGCGGGGATCGCGGATCACAGCTTGCCGATCACCTCAGATCAAATCTACGCAAGAAGCGGCGGCCATTTGGGCCGATCGTGCCAAGAGGATCAAGGACGGGGCACAAAACCGCCGCCCTGCCCGACAGGCAGCGGGTCAAGCCTGGCTCAAGCGGGGATAGCGAGGCACTACCAGACACCCTCGATGCCCGGATCACCTCCCTGCATGGCAGCGCTGCAGATGCGCTGGGAGCAATAGCCGACGGGGGCCGACGGGGCAAGATATGGCTTCTTGGCTACCCTGCTGGGAAGCCGACTGTCGCTGTCACTGCTCCCGGAATCGAGGAGTTCCGTGACACGGTGGGCCCGCGAGGATACGAACTCCTGGAGGGCGTGGAGAGCGGAGAACCCCTGGCTGGCAATGGGCCTGCAATGACTCGCTTTCGGAACCAGAAGATCAGAGGTGTACGGGACGGTGCAATGTACGTTACGATGTACCCGAGAATGCCCGAGCTAACCCACTTTCCGTGTCCGCAGTGCAAGACCGTGCTCGAGGTCCCTTCGGCGATGATCGGGCAGATCGGACAGTGCCACACCTGCGGCGCCCACGTCCAGGTTCCGCAGCCCGCACAACGGGTTGACGCCTCCCGGGTGAGACTCGACCCGATCAACCTCGCCATCGGTTTTCTCGGCGGGCTGGCGCTCTGTCTGGTGGGCTGGATGGTGCTCCGCGCGTTGTCACAGAAACCGACAGAGCCAGAACAGAGCGCAACGCAGGGGGCCGAGAGCCGAAAGCGACAGATGCCTTCGAGCGCAGCGAACGAACGGGAAGCGAAGCCCCCGACTAAGCCCGCGGTGAGAGAGCAACCGGACAGGCCCAGGAAGCCAGCGGACAGGCCCGCGCCGGGCAAGCCCATCCCTGCCGCCCCCAAGCCCGTCAAGCCCCGACCGCGACGGCTCAGCGCGGCCGAGTATCTCGCCAAGCATCTGAAGCTGAGCGATGTCGAGTCGGTCAAGGAGTCGTCGAAACTAGGAGATAAGCGAGCAGGGGTGTACTTCACGCTGACCAACACGGGGGACCGGCGGATCGGGATCGTCTACGTGAGGATCACGCTACATGACGCGCGAGGGCGTCCCAGGTCTGCCAACCATAAGACCGTGGTGTTCATGCGGCCTCTCGGCAAGGGCCAGGCGCAACGCCACCATCTGCAGGTAACGCGCCGCGCCAACTGGGTGGAAGGCCGCGCGACGGTCGCGTTGACGCGGTTACGCTTCCACGACAGCGCATGGCGAGCACCGCGCAAGAGTACGGAGGTTGCGCTCGACAAGAGCCCGACACGAGAGCGCAAGGCCCAGGCCGCGCGGCTCGCGGCCGAGTTGAAGGCGCTGAAGCTCCAGCCGGGCCGCGCCTCTCGCGATCCGGCGATCGTTCGCGGGTTGAAGTGGTTGGTCGCGCATCAATCGCCGGATGGCGGCTGGGACGTCGACGGCTTCGCCCGGAAGTGCAACTGCACTGGCAAGGGGAAGCTTGCTTACTGCGATGTCGGCGTGACCGGCTTGGCCACCCTCGCGCTGGTACGCTCCGGCAAGATTGCAGGGGCCGGTGACTCGCTCGCCCGTGCGGTCCGGTATCTGATCCAGATGCAGGACGGCGATGGCCTGCTGGGCATCAAGTCCGGGAAGTATCTGTACAACCACGCGGTCGGAACGCTGGCGCTCGTCGAGGCCTACCGGATCTCGGGCGCCAACCCGACGCTGAAGCGCGCGGCCAGCAAGGCCGTCGGCTATCTGCTCGCGGCACGCAACCCAGGCCAGGCCTGGCGCTACCATATGCGCGACGGAGACAACGACATCTCGGTCAGCGGCTGGTCTGCCGTTGCCCTGAAGACCGCGCAACTCTCCGGGCTGCAATTCAAGACACTGGCCGGAGCCCTGACCGAGGTGCTGCACTGGGTCGACAGCGTCACCGACGCGGGCTACGGGATCACCGGATATCGCAAGCGGCCTCCACGCGGTTGGCAGGGTGCAACCAGCGCACGTTTTGTTGCGGAAGACATCGGCGTGAACACCGCCAACAGCCATGCCGCGGACCACACGCCGACGGCGATCGCGGTCGCGGTTCGATCGCTGCTCAGAGCGAAAGTGCCCAGCGGGTCTGCCGAGGCAGTCTGTAGTGTGTCCCCGGTCTGGAAGCTCGGGGGCGGCCGGGAGCAATGCACGATCAATCTGTACTTCTGGTACTGGGGGGCGCTGGCGCTCCACCGCCAGCGTGCGGACAAGCGTACGAAATGGCGCCGCGACTGCCGTAAGGCCTTGCTCCGTGGCCAGCAACGCCAGGGCCACGCTACGGGGAGCTGGGATCCGGTCGGGGCATTGGGGTTCGCGGGGGGACGGCCCTACTCGACGGCCATGGGAGTGCTGGTGCTGCTCGCCTGGCACGGACGGGTGGGCGCAAAGTAACAAGAGACGCCGGACGCGAGCGGACGCAGTGAACCCCCCCGTTCGGCGACGACTGAACCCCCTGGGAAACCCCCTGGCTAGCCAGATATCCCGCAACCCGCTATAGATACCGATGTTATAGCGGGCGCACACTGGTCTTCAAAACCAGTGAGAGGCGCAAACACGTCTTGGGTGGGTTCGATTCCCATGCACTCCCGCCAGAGCTTTAGGAGCGACCTGCGCTAGACTTGCGGCGCGGGTCGCTCTTTTGCTTTTGCGGGCCTCCCTGGCAGTGAGAGTTGCAATTTTTCCGTGCCCCCGCCCAAACCCCGTGCAATAAAATGCACGGATGCCGACGTCACGCCCAGAGTGCAACTTCTGCCGGGCCACCGAACATCAGGTGCTCTGCCGAACCTACGAAAGTCGGGAGGGAGGAACCTATGCGTTTCGGCGCTGTGGCTCCTGCGGGCTCCTGGATGTCGACCCCTTGCCGGACTTCAACCTCGAAATGCAGGACGATCTCAATCAGCGGTCCTACTTCTCGGACGACCGAGCGGGCCTCTTCGAGGCCTACCAAACCAGTCTCGACACCCAGATCGGCATGCTCGAACAGTTTGCCGAGCCCGGCCGGCTGCTCGACATGGGGTGTGGTGACGGTCACCTGCTCCGAACAGCCCACGCCCGTGGGTGGAGCGGGGCCGGGGTCGATGTCGTCGACACGCCGGGCCAGGCGACGCTCCCCGACACGATCGACTTTCACCGATGCGAGCTACGCGACGCCCCCTTCGAGACCGGCTCGTTCGATGCGATGACGCTGGCCCAGGTGCTCGAACACCTACCCGATCCACATGCGACCCTGGTGCAATCAACGCGCCTGCTGCGAGCAGGCGGAGTGCTGGCGATCGGGGTGCCCAATCCCGAGGCGCTGCCCCACACGCTGCGCAACCTGTACCACTTCTGCCGCGGAAGGCTGGGTGCCACGTCCTACTCCGCGGACCTGCATCCCCCACAGCATCTGTACGCTTTTCCACGCAAGACCCTGCTTGGCGCGCTAGAGGGGCTGGGGTACGAGATCCTCCGGGTGGTCGACGCCCCCCTGGGTGATCCCCGCTGGGCGCCGCAGTTT
>CAZANL010000332.1:0-1260 GCA_964486115.1 uncultured Planctomycetota bacterium | reverse complement strand
GAAATACGCGGGCTGGACCACGCGGCGAGTCATCGAGTTGAGCTGTGATTACCTGGGGAGCTGGATCAAGCGCTCGTCGCTGACCTTGGTCTACGCCAAGAAGCCCGCTCCAGCGACCGCCTGACCGGACGCGAGCCGGAAGCGCTGTCGCGTCGCCGCCTCAAACAGGCAGCTCACTGCCCTGGCGAACATTTTGAGAGAAATCGCACGGACGGTCTCGGACCGGTCGCGTACTGCCCGGTGAGACGCGACAGAGTTGAGGAGATAAGACGATGATGACCGTGATGAACATGAGCGAGATGGGGCAGATCCACGGCGGGGGCTCACACTCTTTTGAGGGCTATGACCTTGCAACCGTCCGGGAAATCATCAAGAGGCCCGATGTCACTGACTCTGTTATCAGAAAAGACGACGACGGTACGTTCTCCGGCCATTACTACACCAAGGATGACTAACCCGCGCCCGTTCTTCGTCAGGTCGCACCCACCCTCCGACGCCCCCCTACCACACCTCCTCGATGCCCAACTCCCCGCCGAACGGAGCGCCCCTCGGCGGGGGGCCCTGGCAGGACCCAGGCGGCAGCCACGCGGCAGGCGAACCGCGCAATCGACCCGCAAATCTGGTAAGCTAGTTGCCAATCCGGTAACAGCGCAACCGGTCACCCCCCCACCATACAGCCACCAGAGGGGCGGCCAGCGGCGGCACGTGATTTGCTTTGTGGCAACCTCCCGAGCTTCCCGAGGAGATAACCGAGATGACACGCATCACCGTCCTGCTGGTCCTGCTCACCGTTTTTCCGCTGGCCGGGTTGGCCCAGGACGATGACGACGCGGAGTTTCTCTACCTGAAGGCGACCTACCTGGCCAAGACGGGCCAGCGCCAGCGGGCCGCCATCGTCCGCAAAGAGCTGCTGCGGCTGTACCCCCGCTCCAAGCACGCCGCGGAGACCCTGTGGCACCTTGCCGCCGGCCGGCTCCCGTACCCGTACTCCCTCCGCGAGGCGCTCCACGTCGCCCGCCACCTCGGCGCCTTCCCGGGCGCCACGGTCGCCGACGCGCTGGGGAACGTCCTCGCGTTTGACGCCGTAAAAGTGCTCGGCCTCGCTGTTGAATTCCAGGATATTACTTTCGGGCGTCATCACCAGGATGATGCTGCCGACGGTTTCAAATAGCCGGCGGCTGCGTTCCTCGCTCCTGTGCAGGGCCTCTTCGGCCTGCTTGTCGCCTCCGCAGGCGAAGAAGGGCAGGCCGATGGGGAGCC
>CAZANL010000331.1:0-5784 GCA_964486115.1 uncultured Planctomycetota bacterium | reverse complement strand
TCGGCCTGGTGCCGGAGTCCTCCCTCGGTCGAGCGTTTCGCGATGTCTGTGGACGGGTGCACCAAAGGGTGGCCGAGGTTGCAGACGAGATCTACCTGGCCGTGCTGGGGACGGTGGTCAAGCTGGATCCCGTGCGATGATACTGCTGGACTGGCCGCTCGCGCTCGGCGTACTGGGATTGGCGATCCTGGTCGACTTGTTGTTCGGGGAGTACCCCAACGCGCTGCATCCGGTGGCCTGGGTCGGCCGGCTGATCTCGCTGGGTAGCTGGCTGTCTCCTCGCCGCGGCCGCTGGCGTCAGCTGGCGGCTGGCGCCTTGCTGGCGTTGTCGATTCCGGCGCTGAGCGCCGCTGCTGGAGCGGCGCTGCTCCAGTTGCTGCGCGAGCAGCCGATCTGGCAGGTGCTGGTGGGCGTTTACCTGCTCAAGTCGACCTTCGCCTTGCGCTGTCTGGGCCGGTCGGCCTGGGCCGTCGGCGAGGCGCTCGATCAGGAAATGCTGGACCAGGCACGGCACGGTTTGCGCAGTCTGTGCAGTCGGGATCCGAGCCAGCTTCAACAGCGGGAGCTGGTCTCGGCCACGGTTGAATCGCTGGCTGAGAATGCCTCGGACAGCTTCGTCGCCCCGCTGTTCTATTACCTGCTGCTCGGCCTGCCCGGTGCTCTGTTTTACCGGGCGGTCAACACCCTGGACGCGATGCTGGGATATCGCGACGAGCGGGAGAATCTGGGTAAGGCCTCGGCGCGCCTGGACGATCTGCTCAACTGGCTGCCCTCTCGGTTGACCGCGGTCTTGCTGCTGGCGGCCGGCCTGCTGCGGGGAAAGTCCGTCCGGCGGGGCTGGGCGATCTGGTTGCGAGATCGCGGGCAGACACACAGCCCGAATGCGGGCCAGCCGATGGCCGCTCTGGCTGGACTGTTGGGGGTGGTGCTGGAGAAGCCGGGCAGCCATCGCCTGGGGGAGCCGGATGAGCCGCTGGTCGTCGGCAAGATCCAGGAAGCATGGGGCGTCGTCTGTCTGGCGTCCCTGCTCGGCGCCGGCATGCTGGCCAGCGCGATGGGGGTGATTCATGCGTGTCTCTGATTCGAGCAGGCGAGTCCATGGCGGAATCGACCCTCGTGAGCTGGACTCTCTCGGCTTGAGCGTGGGAGATGTGATCGACTTCAGCGTCAACATCAATCCCTACGGGGCGGCGCCATCGGTCCTGGAGGCGATCCGAGGTGCGGCGGTGGACCGCTATCCGGAGCCCACCGCGCGGGGCGTTCGCGAGGCGCTGGGCTCGCTCGATGGGGTGGCGGCGGAGCGCATCGTGGTGGGCAATGGTGCCACGGAGTTGCTCTGGAGTCTGGCGCGAACGTTGCTCGGCCCGGGCGATGGGGTGGTGATCGTCGAGCCGACGTTCTCTGAATTCAGGGCGGCGGCCGAGCACTGTGGCGCGCGCATCATCGAGTGGCGGGCTCGCGCCATCGATGACTGGCGAGTCGATCTGACTCGGTTGCCGGTGGTCGATGCACGAGTGCTCTATCTGTGTGCGCCGAATTCACCGACCGGTACGGCGATCCCGCTGGCGGAGTTGACCGCCCTGGCGACTGCCCACCCGGAGTTGACCATCATCGTGGACCAGGCTTTTCTCTCGCTCTCCGAGTGCTACGAGCAGGCGCGAATCGAGCCTCCGGCCAATGTGGTGCGTGTTCGTTCACTGACCAAGGCCCATGCCATTCCGGGGGTGCGCATCGGATATCTGCTGACGGACCAGACGCTGGCCCGCCGCGTGGAAGCCGGCCGGCCAGCCTGGAGCACCAGCTGTCTGGCGCAAGCCGCGGCTCTGGCGGCCTGTCGGGAGGGCCGCTGGGTTGCCCGCTGCCGGGAGCGAATGCTGGCCGATCGTCGTCGGCTGGCTGCGGAGCTGGAGGGCCTGGGCTGGGCGCCTCGGCCGACTCGCACGACGTTTTTTCTCCTGCCGGTGGACAGTGGGAGTGATTTCCGTCGGCGGTTGCTGCAGCGAGGTGTGCTGGTGCGGGACTGCTCGTCCTTCGGGCTGCCGGAGTTCGTGCGACTGGGCGCACGGCCCGAAACGGATCGACTGCTGGAGGCTATCGCATGTCAGCCCGCACGTTGATGGTTCAGGGGACGGCGTCCAGCGCGGGCAAGAGTCTGATGGTCACCGCGCTGTGTCGGATATTCCGTCAGGAGGGACTGAGTGTCGCGCCGTTCAAGAGCCAGAACATGGCGCTCAATTCTTACGTCACCCGGGATGGACTGGAGATCGGCCGGGCCCAGGCGGTCCAGGCCGAGGCGTGCGGTATTGCACCGACGGTCGAGATGAACCCGATCCTGCTCAAGCCGGAAGGGGAGATGCGCAGCCAGGTGGTCGTGCGGGGCACACCGGTGGGTAGCATGACGTTCATCGAATATCACCGCAAGAAGCGTGAGCTGTGCGGTGTGCTGGCCGAGTCGCTGGCGACGCTGCGAGAACGGCACGACCTGGTATTGATCGAGGGAGCCGGCAGTCCGGCCGAGATCAATCTGCAGGATCACGACATCGTCAACATGTACGTGGCGCGAGTCGCCGAGGCGCCCGTGTTGCTCGTGGGCGACATCGATCGCGGGGGTGTGTTCGCCTCCCTGGTCGGCACCCTGGAGCTCCTGTTGCCGGAGGATCGAGAGCGCGTGGCCGGCCTGATCATCAACAAGTTCAGGGGCGACGCGACCCTGCTCGAGCCGGGACTCGAGCTGCTCGAGCGGCGCACCGGCGTCCCGGTGCTGGGTGTCGTGCCACACATCGAAAGGCTGCGGATCGCCGAAGAGGACTCGGTCGCACTTGAGGCGCGTCGGGGTCGGCGGGCGGTTCCCGGAGAGCTGGACATCGCGGTGCTGCGCTTTCCCCGGATCTCGAATTATGACGATGTCGAAGCACTGGAGCACGAGGCCGGAGTCGTCGTGCGCTTCGTCGAGCGGGCCGAAGAACTACAGCGCCCGGATCTGGTCATCTTGCCCGGGTCGAAAAACACGAGCGGTGACCTGGCCTGGCTGCGCCAGCATGGATTCGAGCCGCTGCTGGCAGCCCGGTTTGAGTCGGGAGACCCCGTGCTGGGGATCTGTGGTGGCTGCCAGATGCTGGGCCGGACGATCGAGGACCCGGATCGAGTGGAGTCAGACCGTGTTCGAGTGACGGCCTTGGGCGCGCTGCCAATCGTCACCCGTTTCGGTCCGGTCAAGCGGACCTGCCAGGTCACGGCCCATGTCAACACGCCCTCCTTCCTGACCGGTGGGGTGCCGGGCGATCGTCAGCTCTCCGGGTATTACATCCATATGGGGCGGATCGAGGTCGACGGACCGCCGCTGTTCGACCTGTCGCAGCCCGAATCGCTTCCCGACGGAGCGGTTTCGTCCGGGGGGGGGGTCGTTGGGACGATGCTGCACGGCATTCTGGACAACGAGCCGATCCGAGCCTCGCTGTTGGGGTTTCTGCGTCGCCGCCGGGGCCTCAGCGCTCCGGCAGATGCCGAGCCGTTGACCTCTCGGGATCGAGAGTACGATCGCCTGGCCGCCATCGTCCGCGAGCACCTCGATCTGGATCGGCTGATGCGGATTCTCGACCCGTCGGCGGCCACATGGTGCTGAGCGCGTGCGTGGGCTGGCGTGACATGCCTGTGCCGAACGAGCGAGTGGACGGGGCGGGTTTGCTGATCTACATTGAGGGTCTTCGGGCATTCGGTCCGAGGTTGCGAGAGAGGATCGGCGTGCTGTGCTGGCAAGCATCAAGTCCCTGATCAAGCGGTCGGTCTTCGCCATCGCGCCACAGACGGCGACGGCGATCAGTTCGGCGAGGGCTCGCGCACACTCCCATAATCTGCTGCGTGAGTGGGGACTGTTCGAGCTCAACCAGCAGCTGCTCGGTGAGGTTGGCTGCGCGGTCCTGAGCGGTCCCTTCAGCGGACTGACGCTGAGCCCGATGACTCATCGTGAACATGTCGGGCCGTACCTGCTGGGGATCTACGAGCGGGAGCTGAAGCCCTGGTGGGAGGAGCTGTTGACCGAGCCATTCGCCCAGGTCATCGACGTGGGCGCCAAGTTCGGGTATTACGCCGTTGGACTGGCCCTATGCTGGCCGGACGCGCAGGTCGTGGCCTACGACACGGACTGGTAGGCCAGGGCCGCCATGCGAGAGATGATGCAGGCTAACCAGGCTCGCAATCTGAAGATCAAATCCTACTGCAGCCCCGACCGCTTGCGCACGGAGCTGGTACCTGGAGCGTTTGTCATCAGTGATTGCGAGGGCTACGAGGTCCAGCTGTTCTGCAGCGAGGAGATTCCCCAGCTGGACAGCGCCACCTTGTTGATCGAGACCCACGATTGTTTTGTGCCTGGCGCAGCGGCGGCGCTGAACGAGCGGTTCAGCCAGAGCCACGAGATCAGCGAGGTCGGGTCGGTTGCTGACGTGCTCGTGCCGGAGATGACCCTGAAGTCGCTGACTCCCGAGCAGCTGGCACGGGTTGCCGGCGAGATCCGCCCGCCGCAGAGCTGGCTGCTGTTGCGTCCACGGACTCGACCCTCAGGATAGACCGCCGCGGAGAAATCTGCCCGGTTTCAACTGCGACGGCAGACCATTTCAGGCGAGGCGGGACCCCGTTCCCGGCCCTACCCGCTTGATCCGAGAGCGGAATATCGAGATAATCCATTGGGCATCCAGACGCCCGTTTCCTCGAGTCGGCATGACATGGAGCTTCGCATGATGACCAGGGCATTTCACGGACTGTGCGTATTGTTGATCGCGGGGTGTGTCGTCACTCCGGCCCAGAGCAAGGAAGGCTGGACCGACGATCATGCGGCGGCTCTCAAGCGAGCCTCCGAGACGAAGCAGCCCCTCGTGCTGTACTTCACCGGCAGCGACTGGTGAGGCTACTGCACGAACTTGGATCGAGAGGTCTTCTCGACCGACGCCTTCAAGCAGTACGTGTCTGGCAAGTGGATTCTGGTCCTGCTGGATTTTCCGCGCAAGAGCGCGGCGCGCGATCCTGAGCAGAACAAGCGTCTCAAGCAGAAGTATGACGTGGGGGGCTACCCCACGATGGTCATGCTGGACGCTGCGGGATTGTATCTGGGTCGGATCGTGGGCTATCGCCGGGGTTCCGGGGTCGACGCGAGGATCAAACGGCTGGACGCCTTGCGTAGCTTGAAGGGCAAGGTCTATCAGACGCCGCCAGCCGGCCGGCGGCCGACGACCAAGAAACCCGGCGCCAAGACCCGGCCCAAGAAGAAAAAGGTCGACAGGGCGCCGTCGCCGGCCAGCGACGAGCGCTGGAAGGCGATCCAGGAGGAATATCGCCGGGGCTGGGCGCAGCCGGATGGTGCACTGCGCCAGCAAGCGGTCCTCGGGCTGGGGGGCGCCAATCGAGTCGAGGCTGCCAAGAAGTTGATCAAGCTGCTGCTGACCAAGACCGACCGTCATCGTGCGGCTTTCTCGGCTCGCCGCCAGGCGTTGCTCAAAGAACAAGCAGCGGCCAGAAAAGAGCTGGGTAAAGTCGGGAAGGCCGGGAGGGACACCCCGGCGTACAGGGCGGCCTCGGCACGCGTCAACAAGATCACGGCCAGTCTGAAGAAGATCGACGGCGCGCTGTGGGCCGGGCGCAACCTGACCACCGTCGTCATCTCCGCGCTGGCGCGGATGTGGGCTCCGCCGGTGATCGAGTTCTTTCACGCCAAGGGGCTGAGTCACCGCCGCTGGGAGGTTCGCGCGGCACTGGTCCAGGCCCTGGGGCTGGGCGAGCACAAGGGGTCACGTG